>CALMTJ010000123.1 GCA_937872715.1 uncultured Methylobacteriaceae bacterium | reverse complement strand
CGGCGAGCTCGAGCGGCAGGATCGCGACCGGCCAAAAGCCGCCATGCTGGACGACCTGCCGCTCTTCGCGGCGGCCCGGCCCGCCCCCTCGGCCCGGGAGCCACCGGCCGCCGACCCGGTCCGGGCCGCGCTGGCCGGGCTCGACCCGGATACGCTGACGCCGCGCGAGGCCCTGGAGGCGTTGTACCGCCTCAAGGCCGTCGAGGGAGGCACCTGATGACTGACGCTCAGGTCCACGCCTCCATCATCTCCCCGGTGTCATGATTGCCATCTGCTTCGGCATGCATGTCTACGCGCGGTGGGACCACCACGCTGACCGCGGGCGGGAACCTCCGTCGCGGGCCGGCCGTTCGCCACGGACGAAGGAGCGCGCGAATGGCGGACATCACATACCGGATCGTGGAGCATGACGGCGGCTGGGCCTACAAGCTGGGCGACGTCTTCTCCGAGACCTTCCCGACCCATGACGACGCGCTTCGGGCCGCCAACGCGGTCGCGGCCGAGCAGAAGCTGCCGGGCGAGACGGAGCCGATCAGCTACCAGGACGAGGCGGGCCGCTGGCACGAGGAGGTCGCCCCCGGCACGGAACGTCCGGACACGGTGGTGGTCGATTAAGGCACCCGAGAGGTCGGCGAGACCAACCTCCTCACCCTATATGGCGAGAGGCTTTAGCCCGCGCTCGATCTCGGCCCGGCGACCTTCGAGGAAGGGCGGCAGGGCGAGCCGCTCGCCCAGCCTCTCCAGGGGCTCGTCGGAGGTGAAGCCCGGTCCGTCCGTCGCGATCTCGAACAGCGTGCCGCCGGGCTCCCTGAAATAGAGCGAGCGGAAGTAATAGCGGTCGACCGGGCCGCTCGACGGGATCCGGGCCTGCTTCAGCCGCTCGGCCCAGGCATCGTAATCGGAATCCGGGATGCGGAAGGCGACGTGGTGGACGCCTCCGGCTCCCTGCCGGGCAGGTTTCCCGTCCCGGTCGAGCGCGACGTGCAGTTCCGCGGCGGGACCGCCCTCCCCCATCCGGTACACCGTGACGGGCGCTCCGTCGCCGGACATGTATTCGCGATCCGGAGCCATGCCGAGCAGCCGCCGTAGCACGGCGTCCGTGGGCGCGAGATCCGTCACGGAGACCGTGATCGGCCCGAGACCCCGGATCTGGTCGGCGGCCGGGACCGGGCTCCTGTCCCACGGATGGGCGTCGCCCGCACCTCCATCGTCGACGAGGGACAGGCGCTGCCCCTCGCCGTCCTCGAAATCGAGGGTCGTCCGGCCGTCCCTCTCCGTCACGCGGGACCGCGTCGCCCGGCCGCCGCCAGCCGGTCGGCCCAGCGGCCCATGGCGCCCTCTCCGGTCACGCGGAACGCCGTGCGGGTCACGCTTCCCGTCCCCCTCCCCTCCCGGGCGGCCGGCCAGTCGAAGAAGGTGATGTCGGAGCCCGGCGTCGCGAGCCCGTCCGCGTAGAAGAGGTGGTAGGCGGAGACGTCGTCCTGGTTCACGGTCCTTTTGACGAGACGCAGTCCGAGGACACCGGTGTAGAAGGCGTGGTTCCGGGCGGCGTCAGCCGTGATCGCGGTCAGGTGGTGGATGCCGGTGAGCTGCATGGCGGGTCCCTCGCCGAGCCCGCCGGGGACGAGCTCGCTCGCCGCGACATGGGAGCCGGGCGCCCGCCAACGCAAGCGGCGCGGCGCAAGCGGCCCCGTGCGGTCCTGCAAGGGAGACGGCCGCTCAGCAGCCGGAGAGGCGCAGCACCGTCTCCACCGCGAGCCCGAAGGCGGGGCGGAGCCGCGTGCCGACCACGCGTTCGTGGATGGCCGGGCCAAGCCCGGCCACGACGGACCGACCGGTATTCCAAGAGGTTCGTTGGAAGCTCTAAGTTTCGACAGCTCCATCGAGCTCTCGCGCTCAGCCGACCGTTCCCGCCGCCCTCATGCGCTCGTCCGGACGACCGTGAACGCCGTCGACTCTGTCAGGTCCTCGAGCAGGCCGGGGTTGTTCGTCGGTTCCCAACCCAAGCGCTTCCGCGTCAGCGCGCCGGAGGCGGGAGCGTCCATGCCGGCCGCGCGGCCCAGCCAGCCGAAATGACCGTCGGCCTTCTCCGGCGCGATCGACTCGACGGGCACATCGAGGCCTCGACCGATCGCGGTTGCGATCTCGCGGAGCGGCACGCTTTCCTCGCCCACCGCATGGTAGCGGGCGCCGACCATCCCCGCCTCGAGCGCCAGCCGATACAGCATCGCGGCATCGAGCCGGTGCACCGCGGCCCAGCGGTTGGTGCCGTCGCCGACATAGGCCGAGACGCCCTTCGCCCGCGCGACATCGATCAGGTAGCGGGCGAGCCCCTGGCGGTCCCGGTCATGCGCCTGGGACATGCGCACCACGGACGCGCGTACGCCCCGGTCGACCAGCGCCAGCGCGGCCTGCTCCGACCTGCGGGGCGTCGCGCCTGGGCCCGCCGGCTGCGCGTGGTCCTCCGTGACGGGCGGGCCAGGGATGAGCGGCAGCCCGGCCGTGACGACGAACGGCCGGTCCGAGCCGGCGAGCTCGTCACCGATCGCCTGGACCGCACGGCGGTCGGCCTCGGCGTTCTCGGCGAAGCGGGAGAAGTCGTGGTCGAAGGCGGCATGGATCACGCCGTCCGCCGCCTTGGCGCCCCGGCGCAGGCTGTCCGGGTCGTCGAGGTCGCCCCGGTGCGCCTCGGCTCCAGCCGCCGCGAGCGCCTGGACGGCGCGGTCGGACCGGGCGAGGCCCAGCACCCGGTGGCCGGCGGCGAGCAGTTCGGGGACGATGGCGGAACCGATGAAGCCGGTGGCTCCGGTGACGAAGACACGCATCCTGCTGCTCCTGCGACGATCGGCGGGCCGTAGGTTGAAGGGCCGGCGGCGCAGCGCCGCGGCACCGTGTGGGCCGTCACCAGGCGACCGGGCCGTTCTCGTCCGAGAAAGTGCCCGTCGGGCCGTCGGGACCGATCAGCGCCAGCCGCACCGCTTCGCGCGCACCCTCCTCGACGCTGCGCGTGCCGCGGAAGTCGTTCAGCGCCGTCTTGGTGAAGCCGGGGCAGGCGATGTTGACCTTGATGTTCGTGTCCTGGAGCGAGAAGGCGAAGGCGAGCGCCACGGCATGCGCCGCAGTCTTGGACGCGGAGTAGGCGCCGAACATCGAGCGGTGCTCGTTCTCCCCATCCGAGTTCCAGGTGAGCGACCCGCCCGTGCTGCCGATCTGGACGATGCGCCCCGCCGGCGCCTCGCGCAGCAACGGCAGCATCGCCTGGGTCACGGCGATCACGCCGAAGACGTTGGTGTCGAACACGACGCGCACGTCCTCGAGCGGCGCCTGCGTCAGCAGGCCGGACTGGACCAGAGCGGGGAACTGCTCGCCCTCGCGGCCGGGATGCGAGATGCCGGCATTGTTGACCAGGACGTCGAGGCGGCCGAACTCCGCGCGGATGCGCTCCGCGGCCGCCCCGATGGAGGCCTGATCCGTCACGTCGAGCTGAACCGCGCGGGCGTCGGCGCCGATCTCCTCGGCCGCCTCCTGCCCCTTGTCCGGGTCGCGCGAGCCGACGAGCACGAGCAGGCCTTCGGCCGTCAGGTCCTTCGCGATCTGCCGGCCGATGCCCTTGTTGGCGCCCGTGACGAGCGCGACCTTCTTGTCGGTCATGATGGTCTCCGTTGGATGGCAGGCGCGCGGTTCTCCGCGGGCATTGCGGGTGTGGTGCGAGCGCGCCTGTCCGTAAGACCGGCGAGGCTCGCCCGGGCTGGCGAACCCGGCATCACAGATCTATGTAACAACCGGAGCGTTCGTCCGTATATATGTGGAACGCTCGTCCACTTGCAAGGGGAGCGACGTGCCGAGGAGCGGTTCACAGCCCCGACCGGAGGTGACCGGGAGCGATGGCGGCGCGGGAAAGCGCGTCCGAGCCGACGCTCGCCGCAACATCGACGCTCTGCTAAGGGCCGCCTCGGAGATCTTCGCCGCGGCGGGCGTGGACGTCACGTCGCGCGAGATCGCCGAGCAGGCAGGCCTCGGCGTCGGCACCCTCTATCGCCACTTCCCGCAACGGTCGGACCTGATCGTCGCCGTCTATCGGCACGAGGTGGACGCGTGCGCCGCCGAAGCGGAGGCCTTCGCGCGCGAGCACGAGCCGATCGTGGCGCTCGCCACGTGGTTCAAGCGGTTCGTGAGCTTCGTGGCGGCGAAGCGCGGATTGGCGGCGGCCTTCCAGTCCGGTGATCCGGCCTATGCGAGCTTGCCCAAGTACCTGGAGGCGCACCTGCTGCCCGCCGCGCAGAAGCTGCTCGACGCGGCGGTCGCCACCGGGAGGGTGAGGAGCGATGTCCAAGCCTGGGATCTGCTCCGCGCCGTCGGGAGCCTCAGCACGCCACCCGGCGACGTCAGCTCGGATTATGCCGAGCGAATGGTCACGCTCCTGATCGACGGCCTGCGCCTGGTTCCCGACCCCGACACGTCCGTCTCCTGAAGGCCGGGTTCAGAGGCCGGCGGCGCGAGGCTCGGCTGCGCGTTCGCAGGCGGCGGAGCAGGTGGTCGGCCGACCCGGCGATCGATGTCGGGCTCGGTCAGCCGGGAGCCGCCGCACGGCGGCAGGTCGACCCGCCGGCCATGTCTCAGGTTCCGGCCAGGATCCCGCCGCGCCGCCAGGGGAGCCGCGCCTCGATCGCCTTGATGCGGGCGGTGTGCATCGCCCAGAAGCGGCGGCTCGTGCCGGCGGTCCGGACGGGCGCGACCCGCATCAGGCGGCCGGCGACCCGCCTCACGGTCGCGCCACGGCCGGCCTCCCCGGGATCGGGGCTCCCGAGCGTGACGGCCGGAAGCGCGCCCGCGCCGAGCGGCGATCCGAGGGCCGCGAGGTGGCTCTTGGCGCGCCGGCAATATTCGACGGAGAGCGCGCTCATCCGCTCCTGGTTGTGGCCCGCCCGGTACTTCATCAGCGCCCGGCAGAGATCGCCGCCGGCGAGCTTCCAGGCGCCGGCGAGGTAGGTCACGCCGAGGCGGATGTTGGTCGCGGGATCCGCGAGCTCGTCCCGCGTGCCCCGGAATCCCAGCATGGTGGCGGTGGACGGCAGAACCTGCATCAGCCCGCGCTCGCCGCCGCCGACGGCGCCCGGGTCATAGCCGCTCTCGACGCGCGTCACGGCGTCCGCGACCTCCGGAGGGAGGCCGCGGGCCTGCGATTCCTGCGTCAGGAGCGGGAGGTAGAGCTTGCGGCCGTCCGGAACGGCGGACAACCCCGAGAGGCCTCTGACCTCCGGCGGCAGCGGCAGGTCCGGGAAGACCGGCCTCACCGGCGGCAGCGGCCGCTCATCCGCACGAGCCGCCGTTCCGAGAAGCGCGAGGGTGAACAGGGCCGCGACGGCGGAACGGGAGGAGGTCAAACGCGATCCGAACATGGCCCCGGCAGGGCGAGCCGGGCGGGACACCTAAGAGCAGGCGATTGTGGCAGGAAAACCTTACCCGAACGCATCCGCCCAGGCCGCGGGGCCGGAGCTGGCGCGCGACCCGCGCGGGGCCATATGGGGACGGCGCCTCCTCCCGTCCGCGCGCTGGCCGCGTTTCCCGTCCTCCATGAAGAACCTGCTCCGCGTGCTCCTCGCCTTCCTGGTCCTGTTCATCCTGCCCCTCGCCACGCACGCCGCCTGGTGGGTGTGGCGCGGCGATCTCGGGCCCGATTGGGGCCGGGTCGACTGGTCTAGCGCCAGGCTCCTGCCGGAGGCGAGCCGGCGCGAGGAGGCGCTGATCCGCATCTACGCCGCCCGGACGGGACGCTGGCGCGGCATCGTCGCCCATCACAGCTGGGTCGTGGTGAAGCCGAAGGGCGCCCTCCGCTACACGCGCTACGACAAGGTCGGTTGGGGCTCGCCCGTCCGCACGGACGGCTGGGCGGCCGATGCGCGCTGGTTCGGCAACGTCCCGCAGGTCGTGGTGGCGATGGACGGCCCGGAGGCCGAGCGGCTGATCCCGGCTGTCCGCCGGGCCGTGGCCGAGTACCCCTACGGCCATGGCGGCGATTACCGCGTGTGGCCGGGGCCGAACTCCAACACCTTCGTGGCGCACGTGCTGGCCGCGGTGCCGGACCTCCAGGCCGCGCTGCCGCCGACCGCGCTCGGCAAGGACTTCCATTCCCTGACCGACATCGTCGGGTTGACGCCGAGCCAGACCGGCATCCAGCTCCGGCTCGGCGGCTATCTCGGGTTCACGCTCGGCTGGATCGAAGGGCTGGAGGTCAACGTGCTCGGCCTCGTGACCGGTCTCGACATCCGGCGTCCGGCGCTCAAGCTGCCCGGTTGGGGGCGGATCGGCGTTCCTCTCCCGGCGGCGGGCTGATCGGAACACCCCAAGCCGGCGCCACACCGGACAGGATGCGTGGGCGCGGAGCCGGCCGCCGGGGCTCGACGGGGACGCCCGGGCCGGCCAAGAAGACGTCATGCCGCGCCCGCCGCCCGACCTCGACCGCCTCCTCTCCGGGGACCGGTCGGAGCTCGCGCGCGCCATCACGCTCGTCGAATCGCGCCGCGCCGATCATCGCGAGGCCGCCCGCGCCCTGCTCGATTCCGTGATGGACCGGACCGGCCGGGCGGTCCGGGTCGGCATCACGGGAGTGCCCGGCGTCGGCAAGTCGACGCTGATCGACGCGCTCGGCTGCCACCTGATCGCCGCCGGGCACCGCGTCGCGGTGCTGGCCGTGGACCCGAGCTCGACCCGCACGGGCGGCGCGATCCTGGGAGACAAGACCCGGATGGCCCGCCTCGCGGTCGATCCGGGCGCCTTCATCCGGCCCTCCCCGTCCGCCGGCACGCTCGGCGGCGTCGCCGGGCGCACCCGGGAGGCGATGCTGCTCTGCGAGGCGGCCGGGTTCGATGTGGTGCTGGTCGAGACGGTCGGTGTGGGCCAGTCCGAGACAGCGGTCGCCGACCTTACGGACGTGTTCCTGGTCCTGGCGCTCCCGGGCGCCGGCGACGAGCTGCAGGGCATCAAGAAGGGCGTGATCGAGCTCGCCGACATCATAGCGGTGAACAAGGCGGACGGAGCGGGCGCCGGGCGGGCGGCGGCCGCCGCCGGGGAATACCGGGCGGCGCTTCACATCCTGGTTCCGCCCGGCGCGCTCTGGACGCCGCCGGTCGTGCTCGTCTCCGGCCTTGCCGAAATGGGTCTGGACCGGCTCTGGCGGGAGGTCGAGCGGCACCGCACGGTCCTGGAGGGGGCGGGCGAGATCGCCTCCAAGCGCCGGAGGCAGGACCTCCGCTGGATGTGGACCATGGTCGAGGAGCGCGTGCGGGAGAAGGCCCGCAACGATCCGGCGCTCCGGGCGGCGGTGCCGGCCATCGAGGCGGCGGTGGCGGACGCGTCCCTGTCCCCGGCGGCCGCCGCCGACCGGATCGCCGCGCTCCTCGGGCTCTGACCGGCGATGCGGAAGCTCCTCGTCACCGGTTTCGGCCCCTTCCCGTCCGTACCCCGCAACCCGAGCGGCGTCCTGGCGAGGGGCGTCGCGGCCTCGCCGCGCTGGCGCGTGCTCGGCATCGAGGCCGGCTGCCTCGTCCTTCCCACGACCTACCGGGCGCTCGGGACCAGCCTCGCACCCGCTCTCGCCCGGGCCCCGGACGCGGTCCTGATGATCGGCGTCGCGGCGCGATCGCGGGTCGTGCGGGTCGAATGGCGCGCGACGGCGCGGCGGAGCCTCCTCTTTCCGGATGCCGCCGGCGCGCTGGCGGGGAAGCCGGTGCTGGCCTGCCGCGAGCCCGGCCGACGGACGAGCGTGGCGCCGGTGAAGGCGCTGCGGCCGCTCCGGGCCGCCGGGATCCCGTCGCGGATCTCGCGTGATGCCGGCCGCTACCTCTGCAACGCCGCCTACCACCAGGCGCTCGCCTCGCCCTGCCCGGTCCTGTTCGTCCACGTTCCCCTGCCGCCGCGGCCAAGGGCCGGAGCTCGTCGCCGCGGCGCGGGGTGGGAGACGAGCCTGACGCGGGCGCTCGTGACCGTCGCGGCCGGATTGCTGCGGGCCGGCGCGACCGACCGGCACGCGAAGCGCCGCCGCGCCACGGTCAACCGTGCCGGTCCCCGGCCGTGAGACACCCGCCCGCCCCGGGCGCCGCTCCGGTCGCCGCGCTCCTGTTGCAGGCCGGGCACGCCGGGCAAGTTCGTTCGGCGGGCGGCATGACAGCGCAGGGATGCGCTGATATGATTTTAATCAGCAAACGGGCCGGACGATCGGACGATGACGAGATCCCGGGGCGGAGTGTGGGGTGTCGTGGCGCTTTGCGCCGCGCTCGCCTGCGCGTGCCCGGATCCGGCCGCGGCTCAATCCGCCACCCCGGAACAGGCCGCGCTCCTGCCCCGCATGCTCCGGGCGCCGGGCGATCACGACGTCACCTTCGATTATTACCGCGCCTCGGCGGAGGCGGGCGATTACGAGGCGGCGATCGGCGCGCTGGACCGGCTCCTCTACTTCAACCCCAAGCTCGTGCGGGCCAAGTACGAGCTCGGGCTGATGTATTTTCGACTGGGCTCCTACGCCACCGCGAGCCAATACCTGAACGATGCCCTGTCGAGCCCCGACCTTGAGCCGGACACGCGGGCCGCCATCGAGGCCCTGTTGCCGCAGGCGGAGAAGCAGCTCGAGCAGAGCCGCTGGAGCGGGCTGTTCCAGACCGGGTTCCGGGTCCAGTCGAACGCGAGCTACGTGCCTGACAGGCTGGCGGTGCGGCTCGGAGGCCAGGACATCCTGCTCACCGCGCCCAACAACAGGCGCTCCGACACCTCGTTCTTCTTCATCATGAGCGTCGGGAACGACTACGACTTCCTCAACCAGCGCGGCGACATCCTGGAAACGCGTTTCACCGGGTTCGTCACAAAGCTCTCCACCTTCAGCCAGTACGATGTCGGCCTGTTCGACGCGAGCATCGGGCCGCGCCTGGCGCTCGCCCCCGACGCGCTGCCGGGCTGGACGGTGAAGCCCTATCTCGCGGCGGGTGCCGCCTTCGTGGGTGGCGGCTACTATACCTCCGCCGGGGGCGGCGGCGTCACCCTCCGGGTCCCGGCCGCGCCGGGCATCTCCCTCGACCCGTTCGTCGAGGCCCGTACGGTGGATTTCGCCAACGGGTTCTTCGCGCCCGCCGCGACCCGCAACAGCGGCTCGGCCGTGATCGCCGGCATCGGCACGACCGCGGTCGTGAACGATGCCCTGTCCGTCGAGTCGCGGGGGTACGTCACCCAGGCCGCTGCCCGTTTCGGCTACCAGACGTTCCATCAATATTCGGGCGAGCTGGCGGTGAACCTCCGGTTCGACCCGCCGGCGGAGTTCATCCCCTTCAAATGGACGCTCGCGCCCTTCGGCAAGGTGTCGTGGAGCGATTTCGACGCACCGAACCCGTTCGTCGACCCGACGATCCGGCGTCGCGATTTCGAGTACAAGGCGGGCGTTCTCCTCGACATGCCGATCACCGCGAATTTCGGGCTCTCGGCCACCGTGCAGCGCTCCCGCCTCGATTCGAACCTGCCGAACTACCGCGTCGGGGACACCTCGTTCCTGATCGGCCCGACGGCCAGGTTCTGAGGGGTCACGCGTGGCGAAGGACGTCTCCCGCATCGGCCGCAGCCTCCTGGCGCTGCTGCTCGGCACCGTGGCGCCGCTGTCGCGGGCGCTCGCGCAGAACGTCGGCTCGGTCAGCGCCGCCAACCCGGCCGCGACCGGCACCCCGCCCGGGAACGCGACCCGGACGCTGAACCTCGGGACGTCGGTCGTCCGCAACGAGCGCGTGACCACCTCCGCGGACGGGACCCTGCAGATCCTGTTCACGGACAGGACGACGCTCAGCCTCGGCCGCAACAGCTCTCTCGTCATCGACCAGTACGTGTTCGACCCCGAGGCGGGCAGCGGCGCCCTGGCGCTGTCCCTGACCAAGGGCGTGCTCCGCTTCGTGGGCGGCCAGATCAGCCATACGGCCGGGGCCAACGTGAACACGCCCGTGGCCACCATCGGCATACGAGGCGGGACCGGCACGATCATGTTCGTGCCGGGGACGGGATGGCTCATCCAGAACGCGTTCGGGATCCTGGACATCCGCAACGACGTCAGCGCGGTGGTGATCCGGCGCCCCGGCTACGGCGTCTACGTGACCTCGCGCGGCGAGCCGATCGGCGAACCCTTCCCGCTCACCGCCCAATCGATCGCGCAGGCGATCGCGGCGCTCTCGAGCCAGGGCGGCCAGCGGGGCGGCGTCAAGATCCCGCCCACGGACACGCAATTCGCCCGGCAGGGCCTCGGCAACCTCCAGGGCACCCGGGGGGTCCTGCCCGGGGGCGGCTTCGGTCCGCTCGATATCCTGTCCGTCATCGGCGGCGCGGATGCGGTCGCCCGGAACCGGGCGCAGACCCGTCAGGCCGACGAGGCGAACCGCATCCGGCAAGGCCGCCCCGTGACGCAGCCGGCTTCCTCGAACAGCGGCTCGTCGGGCTCCACGGGGAGCACGGGTTCGACCGGCAACACGGGATCCACGGCCAGCACGGGTTCGACGGGGACCACCGGTTCGACCGGCAGCACGGGTCCGACCGGCAGCACGGGCTCTACGGGCAGCACCGGCT
>CALMTJ010000122.1 GCA_937872715.1 uncultured Methylobacteriaceae bacterium | reverse complement strand
GCTTCTCGGCCAGCTCCTCCGGGGTCGGCTCGCGGCCGATCTCGTGCAGCATCTGCCGCGAGGTGCGGACGATCTTGTTGATCGTCTCGATCATGTGGACCGGGATCCGGATGGTGCGGGCCTGGTCGGCGATCGAGCGGGTGATCGCCTGCCGGATCCACCATGTCGCGTAGGTCGAGAACTTGTAGCCGCGCCGGTACTCGAACTTGTCGACGGCCTTCATCAGCCCGATATTGCCCTCCTGGATCAGGTCCAGGAACTGCAGGCCGCGGTTCGTGTACTTCTTGGCGATGGAGATCACGAGGCGGAGGTTCGCCTCGATCATCTCCTTCTTGGCCTGCCGGGCCTCCCGCTCGCCCTTCTGGACGGAGAGGACGATGCGGCGGAACTCCCCGATCTCGAGCCCCGTCTCCGAGGCGAGCGTGTGGATCTGCTCGCGCAGGTCGTGGATCCGGGTCTTGCCGCCGGCCACGAACTCCTTCCAGCCCTTGCCGCCGAGCTTCGAGACGCGGAGCACCCACTTCGGGTCGAGCTCGTAGCCCTGGTAATGGCGTAGGAACTCGTCCCGGGCCACGCCGAAGCTCTCAGCCGCCCGCATCAGCCGGCCTTCGTGCGAGATCAGCCGCTTGTTGATGTCGTAGAGCTGCTCGACCAGCTTCTCGATCCGGTTGGCGTTCAGCGACAGCGACTTCACGTCGGTGATGACGTCGTCCTTGAGCTTCTTGTGCTTGCGCTCCTGGGCCGGCGTCAGCTGCTTGTTCTGCATGCGCTGCTCGACATGCTCGACCTGGAGCCGGCGCAGCTTCTTGTAGTTGTCGGCGATGCGGTCGAAGGTCTCGAGCACCTTCGGCTTGATCTCGGCCTCCATGGCGGAGAGCGAGACGTTGTTCTCCATGTCGTCGTCGTCGAGGTCGCCCTCGGCCGGACGAGGGCCTTCGGCGTCCAGCTCCTCGGCCTCCGCCGCCTCCTCGCCCTCCTTCGGCGCGCCCTTTCCGTCCGGGCCCGCATAGGTGGCCTCCAGGTCGATGATCTCGCGCAGGAGGACGCCGCCCTCGATCAGCTCGTCGCGCCAGATGATGATCGCCTGGAAGGTCAGCGGGCTCTCGCAGAGGCCCGCGATCATCGCCTCGCGGCCGGCCTCAATGCGCTTCGCGATCGCGATCTCGCCCTCGCGCGACAGGAGCTCGACCGAGCCCATCTCGCGCAGGTACATGCGGACGGGATCGTCCGTGCGGTCCGTCGGCTCCTTCGCGGGCGCGTCCGGCCGCACGGCCACCGCGCGCGGCGGCGGCGCCTCGGCGACCTCGCCCGGCTCGGGCTCCTCCTCTTCGCTCGGCTCGCCCTCGGGCTTCTGTCCTTCCTCGGCCTCCTCGGGCTCGACCACGTTGATGCCCATGTCGTTGAGCATCGCGTAGATGTCCTCGATCCGGTCCGACGTGTTCTGGTCGGGCGGCAGGACCTCGTTCAGCTCGTCATACGTGACGTAGCCGCGCCTCTTGGCGCTCTTGATCATCCGGCGGACGGCCTGATCGGTGAGGTCGAGGAGCGGGCCGTCGGCCTGCGGCTCGGCGGAGCCGTCGGCGTCCTGCCTGTCCGTGGTCTTTGTCGCCATGATCAGCCTTGCCTCAAGCGAGCCGGCCGTCCGCCGCTGACGGTCGATCTCGAACGCAGCCACGCACCGGAGGCGGCGGCCGTTCGTGCCGCCACCTCGCTCCCGCGCCGATTCTACGGAAGGCCAGCTTGACCGACCGTTAACCAACGTCGTCCACGGCAGGCGCCCCTCGAGCCCGATCCGGACCGTCAGGCCGATTCGGCGCCTTGGGCCAGGATCGGGCGCGGGGTGCCCGTCGGGAAAGAGACGATCTCGCTATGTAGCGCGCGAGGCGGGTAATGCAAGACGAGGCGCGTCGCGACCCGTCAGGCGGCTTCCGCGCCGGAATCCGGCTCGGCCGGGGCGGCGGCCGGGAGCAGCATCCCGCGCGGATCGGCCGCCACCGATCCGCCGCCCGTCGACGAGCGGTAATGCCCGGCCTCCTCGGCCAGCTCCCCCTCTTTCCGGAGCACGCGCTCGCGGTTGTCGAGGATATCGCTCTGCAGGTTGACGAGCCAGGAGCCGTAGCTGTCGTCGGGGTCGGGCGGCATGTCGGCGACCCCGGCCTTCAGCTCGTCCTCGAGATCGCGCAGCCAGAGCAGCTCCATGAAATTGGAGAAGCATTCCTCGACGAAGCGCTCCGGCACCGTTCTTTGTAGGACGGGGAAGCGCGCGAACAGGTTGTGGCCCCAAGGGCGGTCGAGCGCCCTGTCCTGCCGCCCGTGCAGGAAGTGCAGGGCCGGGAAGAAGCCCTCCGACAGGAGGTTGTAGAAGTCGAGATAGCTGCGGACGGAATCCGCGTCGACGACCCGGAGGAGGTCGGCGACGAAGTCGTTGAACGGCGTGTCGGCGAACCGGCCGCGGAAATGCATGGAGGCGATCTTCTCCCGGTGCTGCTCCACGAGGTCCGGGTAGTGGACGCACATGCCGAGGAAGACGCGCTCCAGGCCCACGAGCCGCGTCGGCTCGGACGAGAACAGGTCCGGCAGCGAGGGCAGGGCCGTCGCTGTTTTCAGGCGCTCCAGGAGGACGCGGCCGCGGGTGACGTGCCAGAGATGGTCGTTGACCTGAAGGCGGGCCGTCAGCTCGTATCGCCGACGCAGCGTCGGGTCCGGGATCGCCTGGACGATCTCCCGGATGCGGGTGTCGAACATCGCCTGCCCGTTCGGCGTGTCGAGCCGCGCGCTCTCCGTTTCGCGGAGCCAGATCACGTCCCAAAAGGAGCGCGCTTCGTCCAGCACCGCCCGGAACGCGTCGGCCCCGCCCCTGCGGACGAGGTCGTCCGGGTCCTCGCCGGCCGGCAGAAAGGCGAACCGGAAGGTGAAGCCGGTCTTCAGCGCCGGGACGATCCGGTCCACGGCCCGGAAGGCGGCGGCGCGCCCGGCCTTGTCGCCGTCGAAGCAGATGACGGGCTCGGGCGCGAGGCGCCACAGGAGGCCGATCTGCTCGGCCGTGAAGGCGGTGCCGAGCGTCGCCACCACGTGGGGGACCCCGGCCTGATGCACCGCGATCGCGTCCAGGTAGCCTTCCACCACGATCGCGGTGCCGGCCTTGTGCGCGGCCGGCCGTGCCCGATGGCCGTTGAAGACGAGCTCGCCCTTGTGGAAGAGCTCCGTTTCCGGGCTGTTCAGGTATTTCGGCTGCTGGTCGGAGCCGAGCGCGCGGCCGCCGAACGCCACCACGCGGCCCTTCCCGTCCTGGATCGGGATGATGACGCGCCCGCGGAAGCGATCGTAGAGCGCCCGGCCGTCCTCGGGCTCCACGGCCAGCCCGGCCCGCAGGATGAGGTCGCGGTCGATCCCCTGGCCGGTCAGGTGGTCGAAGAGCGCGGTGCGGCCGTCGGGCGCGAAGCCCAGGCGGAACTCGCGACGGGTCTCGGCCGAGATGCCGCGCCCGTCGAGATAGGCCAGCGCCTTGGCGCCGCCCGGCCGGGCGAGCTCGCCTTCGAAGAAGCGGGCGGCGGCGTCCAGCACGTCGTGGAGGTCGCGCCGCCGCTCGACGACGGCCTCCGTCTCCGGCGAGGCCTTCGGCAGCTCGACCCCCGCCTCCGCCGCGAGGCGCTCCACCGCCTCCGGGAAGGTCAGGCCTTCCGTTTCCATGAGGAAGTTGAAGATGTCGCCGTCCTTGCCGGCGCTGAAATCGAAATACCGGCCCTTCCCGTCATTGGCGTAGAAGGACGGCGTCTTCTCCGCCTGGAAGGGCGACAGCCCGCGCCATTCCCGCCCGGCCCGCTTCAGCCGCACCTTGCGGCCGACGACCGCCGACACGGGCAGCCGCGCCCGGATCTCGTCGAGGATGTGAGGCGGATAGCGCACCGGCGGAATCATATATCGGATCAGCCCGCGATCGGGTAGTTCACACCCGCACGTCATCGTCATGGCCGGGCTTGGCCCGGCCAGCCCCGAAACGCGCGACATCTCATGGCAGAGCCGCGGCTCGGCCCCGGGGCCGCGGGGGTGGCCGGGGGTTCGGCGCCGACTCCGCCCAACCCGCGTCCCCGCGACGTCCGGATCGACGGGGTGGACCCTTGCTCCCTCCTCACCCCGGCCCAGCGCACGCTGGCGACTTCGCTGCTCGAGGCCGCGGGCGCGGTCGAGTGGCTGCCCGACGAGGCGCTGATCGACGCCGTGACGGCCGTTTCGGGGTCCGGCCCGGCCTACGTGTTC
>CALMTJ010000121.1 GCA_937872715.1 uncultured Methylobacteriaceae bacterium | reverse complement strand
AGCCACGCGAACCGGGAGAAGATGGCGGTGGTGCCGGACGGGAGCGGCCGGGCGGCCGTCACGCATTGGCGGGTGGAGGAGGCGTTCGGGCCGGGGGAGCCGGTCGCGAGCCTCGTCCGCTGCCGCCTCGAGACCGGCAGGACGCACCAGATACGGGTGCATCTCGCCCATATCCGGCACCCGCTGATCGGCGATCCCGTCTATGGCGGGGCGTTCCGCACCAAGGAGGCGCGGCTCGCGCCGCCCGCCCGGGAGGCGGCGCGGCTTCTCGGACGGCAGGCGCTGCACGCGGCCTCCCTCCGGTTCGAGCATCCGGCGACGGGCGAGATCCTGTGCTTCGAGAGCCCGTTGCCGGGAGACCTCGCCGCCCTGCGGGCCGCCCTGGCGGCGGCCGGAGCCCTGCCCCCCGGTCACGTCCGAGCGACCTCCGGTCCGAAACAGACGCGAGCGCGTTGAAGGCTCGGCGGCCCCTTCGCCTCTGTTTGGCCACGCTCGCGAGCCCTATATCAGCGGGTTCGCGGTCGCCGACAGGGGCCGCGGCGGGTCTGCCCTCGCTCGGGAGACCCCGAGGAGGTCCGATGGCGACGTTACCAGTTCTCACCGCGGAGGGCGGGCTCTCCCGCTACCTCACCGAGATCCGCAAGTTTCCGATGCTCGAGCCGAGCCAGGAGTTCCTCCTCGCGAAGCGCTGGCAGGAAGATGGGGATCGTGAATCCGCGCACAAGCTCGTCACCTCGCATCTGAGGCTCGTGGCCAAGATCGCGATGGGCTATCGCGGCTACGGCCTGCCGATCAGCGAGGTGGTGAGCGAGGGCAATGTCGGCCTGATGCAGGCCGTGAAGCGCTTCGACCCCGACAAGGGCTTCCGGCTCGCCACCTACGCCATGTGGTGGATCAAGGCGGCGATCCAGGAATACATCCTGCGCTCGTGGTCGCTCGTGAAGATGGGCACCACCGCCAACCAGAAGAAGCTGTTCTTCAACCTCCGCAAGGCGAAGAGCCAGATCTCCGCGCTGGAGGACGGCGACCTCCGGCCCGACCAGGTCCAGCAGATCGCCACCAAGCTCGGCGTGACGGAGCAGGACGTCGTCGACATGAACCGCCGCCTCGGCGGCGACGTGTCGCTCAACGCGCCGCTTCGCGAGGAGGGGGAGGGCGAGTGGCAGGATTGGCTCGTCGACGACCAGGCGAGCCGGGAACCGGTGCTGGTCCGCTCGCAGGAGGGCTCGAACCGGCTGGCCGCCCTGAAGGACGCGCTCGGCGTGCTCAACCCTCGCGAGCGCCGCATTTTCGAGGCCCGGCGGCTGGCGGACGATCCGATCACGCTTGAGGATCTGTCCGGCGAGTTCGGCGTCTCGCGCGAGCGGGTCAGGCAGATCGAGGTCCGGGCCTTCGAGAAGGTCCAGGACGCGGTGAAGCGGAATCTCGCGGTCCGCGAAGCGCCTCAGCCCGCGCTCGCGGGCTGAGCATCCGACTTCTCCGCGGGCGGGCGCGGACGGGACGTCAGGGCGAGGCCTGACCCCATTGCTTGAACGCGTCGTTGAAGACGCGCTCGCCCGAGACGCCCTTGTCGAACAGGAGCCCGGCCTTCTGGCCGGAGGCGAAACGGATCGGCAGCTCCATCCAGTTCCGCCGGAGCAGCAGCTCCGTATTTCGGTCGACATCGGCCTTGAGGTCGGAGAGGCCGATCAGGAACAGGTTCTCCCTCACGGGCACCGGCAGGCCGGCGACGGACAGCCCCCGTATCGCTTCCTCCGGGCGCAGCATGGGGAGCGCGACGTCCCGCACGATCCTCGGCGGCGCGCCCTTGACGGAGACGTTGGTGAAGGACAGCTCGAGCGTATGCGAGGCCGGCAGCGCCGCGTCGACGTTCCGCCTGACCGTGATGAACAGCGAGAGGCCGGCGCCCGGATATTCCACGATGCCGCGGATCACCGTCTCCAGCGGCTGACCCTGCCCGGCATTCACTGCGTCGAGCCGCCACACGGCGCGGCCGCCCGTGATGGTGGGCGTCTGCGGGTCGGCCGGGTTCTCCTCGAACATCAGCGCCCTCTGCGCGACCGACACTTCCTGGCTGGCCGGAGGGGCGACGGAGGGCTGCTGGGGCGGGGACGACGGCGCGACGGCCGCCCGGGCGGCCGGCTCGGCGGCCGAGCTTCGTCCCGCTCCGCCGACGCGTTCGGCGAACTTGTTGTCGGCGGGGGCCTCAGGCTGACGGGCCGGATCGGCCTGCCGGCCGGGATCGGCCTGCGGCGCCGACTCCACCTGCCGGGCTGCCGGCTCGGGCTGCCGCGACGAATCGGCCATCCGGGTCGAATCGACGACCCTCGGGGGCTCGGCCTTCGCAGCCTGCCGGGGCAGGTCCCGCCACAGCCAGGCCACGACGCCGACCGGCCCCGCGATCCGCGCCAGGACGGCCAGGAGGAC
>CALMTJ010000120.1 GCA_937872715.1 uncultured Methylobacteriaceae bacterium | reverse complement strand
GAGCGGTGCGGAGCGCGGGCCGGCCCCTCCGTCACGTAGCGGCTGGGCAGCCTCGATTTGTCGATCAGACGCGCATCCATCCCGCCAACCGCCCCGCCAACCCGTCCAACCGGGCTTGTCCCGCACCCGCGCGACGGCGCAACGAACCTGCGGCCGGCCTCAGGGGCGAAGCCGCCTGGAACCGGTCCCGAAGACGCTCTAAACCGTTGTGGGGCAACACTTAATCGATGAACGTCGAGTGACGGGGGTTTATGGCGGGATCGCGGCGAAGCTTAGCTCGCGACGCGGCGCCGCCGGGATGTTTTTCGGATGTGGCGGAACCGCAACATCCTTTCGCGGAGCTCAGCTGGAGGCGGAGACCCAGACGTGATCGTAGATGGCGGTCGCGCGCGCCAGGGCGCAGGCGGCGCGGATGGCGGCGAGGTCGGTGACGAGGTGGCCGGGATGGACGCGGCGAACCCGCAATCTCGCGGCCGGCGAGAGCGAAAACGGTGGTAATGCGTAACGTTAAGCGTTATGTACGGCGATGATCGCCAGCTTCCGGTCGGCCGAAACGGAACTCGTCTGGTTCGGTCGCAGGAGCCGGAGACTGCCAGTCGATATCCAGAATACCGCGCTTCGGAAGCTCAGACTGCTCAACAACGCCCGAACGCTCAACGCCCTCCGTGCGCCGCCCGCCAATCGGCTCGAACCGCTGAGGGGCGGTCGGGAGGGCCAGCATTCGATCCGCATCAACGACCAGTGGCGCATCTGCTTCACCTGGAAGGACGGACAGGCACATGACGTCGAGATCGTCGACTACCACTGACCTTCTGCACAATCCCTCCCCCGGAGAAATCCTCATGGAGGAGTTCCTCAGGCCGATGGCGATGTCTCAAAGCGCCCTCGCCCGAGCCATCGGCGTGCCGCCCCGACGCGTCAACGAGATCGTGCTCGGAAAGCGGGCGGTCACCGCCGACACCGACCTGCGGCTCGCCCGGTATTTCGGGCTGACGGACGGCTTCTTCATGGGGTTGCAAGCCGACCACGACCTGATGCAGCGCCGCCGCGAGATCGGGACGAAACTCGAGGCGATCACGCCGAGGGCAGCGTGACGTCGGCGGTCGACGAGGCCGATCGTGCCTAACGAACCCGAAGCGATCGCGCGGCAACGGGAACCGGCCGCCGATCGCCATCATGTCGCGTGCTACATCCTGAACACGCCGAACCGCGTCTCTCCGATCGGCGCGTTCAGCGTCGCCGCGAAGGCGAGGGTCAGGACCCGGCGGGTCTCGGACGGCAGGATGATGCCGTCGTCCCACAGGCGCGCGGTCGCGTAATAGGGCGAGCCTTCCTGTTCCATCTTGTCGCGGATGGGCGCCTTGAAGGCGTCCTCCTCCTCCGGCGACCAGCTCTTCCC
This sequence comes from uncultured Methylobacteriaceae bacterium, assembly GCA_937872715.1. GTDB lineage: Bacteria > Pseudomonadota > Alphaproteobacteria > Rhizobiales > Beijerinckiaceae > Enterovirga. The sequence continues at coordinate 1,217 of CALMTJ010000120.1, read as the reverse complement.
CCCGGCTTCGATGTTGTCGCGCCGCACCGTCGCCAGCACGGAGGCGGCCTGCTCGGCGCCCATCACGGACACGCGGGAGTTCGGCCAGGTGAAGAGGAAGCGGGGCGAATAGGCGCGTCCGCACATGCCGTAATTGCCCGCCCCGTATGAGCCGCCGACCAGGAGGGTGATCTTCGGCACGGCGGCGGTCGCGACGGCCGTCACGAGCTTCGCGCCGTTCTTCGCGATGCCGCCCGCCTCGTAGTCGCGGCCGATCATGAAGCCTGTGATGTTCTGCAGGAACAGGAGCGGCACGCGCCGCTGGCAGCAGAGCTCGATGAAATGGGCGCCCTTCAGCGCGCTTTCCGAATACAGGATGCCGTTATTGGCCAGGATGCCGACCGGCATGCCGCCGAGCCGGGCGAAGCCGGTCACGAGCGTCGTGCCGTAGAGGCGCTTGAACTCGTCGAGCTCGGACCCGTCGACGAGGCGCGCGATCACCTCGCGGATGTCGTATTGCTTCTTCAGGTCGGTCGGCACGATAGCGTGGAGCTCGTCCGCCGCGTGGCGGGGCTCGACAGGCGCGGCGAGGTCGATGTCGGGCGACCTCACGGCGTTCAGCGTGCCGACGATGCGGCGCAGGATCGCGAGCGCGTGCACGTCGTCCGTCGCGTAATGGTCCGCGACGCCGGACAGCCGGGCATGGACGTCCGCGCCGCCCAGCTCCTCGGCCGAGACGATCTCCCCGGTCGCGGCTTTCACGAGCGGCGGGCCGCCGAGGAAGATCGTGCCCTGTTCGCGGACGATGACCGTCTCGTCCGACATGGCCGGCACGTAGGCGCCGCCCGCGGTGCAGGACCCCATCACGCAGGCGATCTGCGGGATCCCCTCCGCCGAGAGGTTCGCCTGGTTGAAGAAGATGCGGCCGAAATGCTCGCGGTCCGGGAAGACCTCCGTCTGCTGGGGCAGGTTCGCGCCGCCGGAATCGACGAGGTAGAGGCAGGGAAGCCGGTTCTCGCGCGCGATCTCCTGGGCGCGCAGGTGCTTCTTCACCGTCATGGGAAAGTAGGTGCCGCCCTTGATGGTCGCGTCGTTGCAGACGACCATCACCTCCCGGCCGGACACGCGGCCGATGCCGGCGATCACGCCGGCCGCGTGGATGTCGCCCTCATACATGCCGTTCGCCGCGAGGCTCCCGACCTCGAGGAACGGCGATCCGGGGTCGAGCAGCCGGATGA
>CALMTJ010000119.1 GCA_937872715.1 uncultured Methylobacteriaceae bacterium | reverse complement strand
GTGGAGGGCGGTTGAGGCCAGGAGCTGCTGCGCCGCCGCGCCCGGACCGCCGGAGGGGAGAACGAGGGCCGGCAGAAGGGCACCGGCGACCCATTTTCTCGTCAGCATGCCGCGTCTCGCTCACTGTCCCGCCGTCCGTGACAGGTCGGCATCCTGGCATCGAGACGCCATGTCACCTGAACGGCGACGGTTCGACACGCGCCTCCACCGTTCATTTGCGTTTCCGAGCCCGCCGCGCCGACCCGCCCGTCTCCGGCAGGACCTGGTCGACCCGGGCGATCTCGGCCCAGGGGTCGGCCCGGAGGCGTTCCAGCCGGCCGCCGAGATTGCCGATCGTGTAGCCGTTCGGCTTCAGCCCGGGGCCGAGCTCCTCCCAGGCCACCGGCACGGAGACGGTCGCGCCCGGCCGGGCGCGGGTCGAGTAGGCCCCGATGGCGGTCGCGCCGCGGCCGTTGCGGAGGTAATCGACGTAGATCAGCCCGCGCCGGGCCTGTTTGGAGGCCTTGGCGATGTAGCGGGACGGGCTGTCCGCCTCCATGGCGAGCGCCAGGGCGTGCGCGAAACCCTTGGCCTCGTCCCAGCCCGCCTTGGGCGTGAGCGGAAGGACGACGTGAAGGCCCTTTCCGCCCGTCGTCTTGGCGAAGCTCTCGAGCCCCAAGGAGGACAGGCGCTCGCGCACGTCCTGGGCGCCCGCGATCACGTCGGCCCAGGGGACGTCCTCGCCCGGGTCGAGATCCATGACGATGCGGTCCGGCCGCTCGATATCGGCGGTCGTCGATCCCCAGACGTGGATCTCGAGCACGCCGGCCTGCACCAGGGACACGAGACCGGCGGCATCCTCGACGTAGAGCACCTCCTCCTCGCCGTCCTCGTCCCGCACGGTGTCGCGGAGGATATGATCGCGGAGCCCCGCCCAGGAATGCTTCTGGAAGAAGCAGCCGTGCCCGGCCCCGTTCGGGCAGCGCACGAGGGAGAGCGGGCGCCCGGCGACCTGCGGCAGGATCCAGTCGGCGACGCTCTCGTAATATTCGGCCAGCCCCTGCTTGGTGATGCCCTCGTCCCACAGGACCCGGTCCGGATGGGTCAGCGGCACGCCCGCCACCTCGCCGGCGGCGCGCGGCCTCGTCGAGGGCTTTCGGAACCGGGACGCGGCCGACGAAGCGCCCGAGCCCCCCGATGCCGCCTTTTCTTTCGGACGCTCGCGCACGATCTCGGCGGCCGCCTTGTCCTCCCGCAGCCCCTTGAAGGCGGCATGCCGCAGATGGTCGTCGCCGGTCCAGCCGCGGAACTCGATCTCGGCCACGGCGCTCGGCTCCACCCAGACGACGCCGCGCCGCTCCTCGGCGGTGAGCCGGTCCGGGAAGGGCGAGGTCTTGCGCCGCAATCCGTCCAGCACCTTCCATACGGAGCGGGCGCTCTCGGCCGAGAAGCCCGTCCCGGCCCGGCCGGCGTGACGGAAGCGCTCCTCCTCATGGTAGCCGAGGACGAGCGAGCCGATCGCCTTCTGCGACACCGAGGACGGAACGTAGCCGGCGATCACGAATTCCTGCCGCTCCGTACATTTCAGCTTGAGCCAGTCCTCGCCGCGGCCGGACCGGTAGGGGCGGTCGGCGCGCTTGGAGATCACGCCTTCGAGGCCGAGCGAGCAGGCGCTCCGCACCATCGCGCCGCCGTCGCCGGCGACGTGCTCCGACAGCCGGAGGAACCCGTCCGGCCGGGGCGGCACCAAATCCGCGAGCCGCGCCTTGCGGTCGGAGAGCGGCAGGGAGCGCAGGTCGGCCCCGTCGTGGTAAAGGAGGTCGAAGGCGAAGAACACGGCGTCCCGGGCGATGCGGCCGTGCTCGTCGGAGAGGGCGTTCTGGAGCGCCGAGAAGGACGACACGCCGTTCGCGTCCTCCATGATGGCCTCGCCGTCCAGGATGGCGGTCTCGGCCGGCAGCGCCGCCACCGCGGCCGCGACCGACGGGAACCGCGTCGTCCAATCGTGCCCGCGCCGCGTGGCGAGCCGGACGGCCGCGCCCGTCTTGAAGGCGATCAGCCGGTACCCGTCCCACTTGATCTCGTGCAGCCAGGCGCCGCCGGCCGGCACCGCGTCCGACAGGGTCGCGAGGCAGGGCTCGATCGCGGCCGGCATGGGGTCCGGCCGGCCTGGCGGTTTCCCATTCCCTGACCCGGAACGTCCGACCTCCTCATCCTGAGGTGCGGAGCGAAGCGCAGCCTCGAAGGACGCACGCCCTTTCCGCTTGGCTCCCACTGCGGACCTCGGGTGCGTGCTTCGAGGGCCGCCTCCGGCGGCCACCTCAGCATGAGAAGGGAGGGCGGGGGCTGCGGGTGCAGCCCTCGCCTCCGCGGCATCGCCCCGGTTCGAGGTCCAAACGGCGCCGTCCGCCGCGGCCGCGATCGCGGGGAGGTCCCGCCCGGTCGCGACCGAGAGCGGCTTCTCGGCCAGGATGTCCGGGTCGCCCTCGCGGCGGGCGTGCTCGTCCTCCGATTTGATCAGGAGCCAGGGCTCCTGCTTCTCGCCCGGCCGCGCCTTGAGCCGGACGAGGTGGAAGCGGCCCCGCAGCTTCTCGCCCGCGAGCGAGAAGTCGAGATGGCCCTTCTTCATACCTCTGCGCGGGTCGCCCTCCGGCGCCCAGGTGCCCCGGTCCCAGATGAGCACGGTGCCGCCGCCATACTGGCCCTTCGGGATCGTGCCCTCGAAGCCGTTGTACTCGATCGGGTGGTCCTCGACGTGGATGGACAGGCGCTTGTCGCCCGGCACGAGGCTCGGCCCCTTGGCGACCGCCCAGCTCAGCATCACCCCGTCGAGTTCGAGCCGCAGGTCGTAATGGAGGCGCGAGGCGTCGTGCTTCTGGACCACGAAGGCCGAGCCTTCCCCGGCCGCCTCGCCGCCCTTCGGCTCCGCGGTCTTCCCGAAATCGCGCTTCGCGGCGTAGGCGGCGAGCTTGGCCATGAGAGCCGAAACCCGCGGACGGGCGGGACGTTCCCGGAGGGCGGGGAGCTCCGCACGCCCTCCATGGCATGCTGCTTGCTGAAACCGGGCAGGTGCGAGTACAGCAGGCCGTCATCGCGGTTCCAGGCTCGAAGCCCCGAGAGCTCTCATGGTGCAGATCGCCGCGCATGCGCCGAGCTCAGGTGACGTGCCGGGCCCTTTTCGCGCCTTCCTGAGACGCGGGGCCACGACCTCGTTTCGGCTCGGCGCCGGCTCCGTCGCCGCCATGCTGGCGACCTGGTGGCTGCTGACCGCCCTGCACGTCGTTCCGCGCGATTTCCTGCCCACGCCGGGCGACGTGGCGGCCGCCGGCTGGGAGGTGGCGACCCAGGGCTACCGCGGCACGACGCTCGGCGGGAACACGCTGTCGACTCTCGGGCGGCTCGCCGGCGGCTTCGGGCTGGCGGTGCTGTTCGGCGTCCCGCTCGGGCTCTGGATGGGGATGAACCGCGTCGTCGCGGCCGCGCTGGACTGGATCGTCCAGTTCATGCGCCCGCTGCCGCCGCTCTCCTACATGATCCTCCTCATCCTCTGGCTCGGCACGGGAGACCGGTCGAAATCCGCCCTCCTGTTCCTCACGGCCTTCCCGATCGTGGTCGCGGCCAGCGCGGCGGGGGTCGCGCAGGTGAAGCGCCAGCGGATCCAGGCCGCGCTCGCGCTCGGCGCGGGCCGGACGCAGGTCTTCCGCCACGTCGTGCTGCCCTCCGCCGCGCCCATGATCCTGACCGGGCTCCAGATCGCGCTGGCGGCGTCCTTCTCGACGGTCGTCTCGGCCGAGCTGATGGCCGCGACGGACGGGCTCGGCTGGATGGTGATCTCCGCCAGCCACTTCCTGCGCAACGACATCATCCTGCTCTGCATCCTCATCCTGGGCCTCCTCGGCGTCGCCCTGGCCTGGGTGCTGAGGCGGATCGATGCCCGCCTGGTCCATTGGCGGGGGCGGGACACGTGAGCGCCCCTCCCTTCGCGATCGGGACACGCCTGAAGGCGACGCCGCCCTGGGCCGTGGCGCTCCTGTCCGGCGCGGCCGCCCTCGCGGCGTGGTCGGCCGCGACCGGCTTCGGCCTCGTCAGCGACCTGTTCCTGCCGGGGCCGCTCGATCTCTGGTCGGGCCTGCAGGAGCTCTGGGAGGAAGGCTACAAGGGCCGCTCCCTCCTCGAACATATCGGGCTCTCGATGATGCGGGTCGGCGCGGGTTTTCTCACCGGCGCCGTCACCGGCACCCTGCTCGGCCTCGGCATGGGTTTCTCGCGCCCGCTGGACGCGGCCGCCGCGCCGTTCATCGAGTTCCTCCGTCCCCTGCCGCAGATGGCCTATCTGGTGCTCCTGATCGTCTGGCTAGGCATCGGCTAGACGAGCAAGATCACCATGCTGTTCCTGGCCGCCCTCCCGGTCTCCGCCGTCGCGGCGCGGGACGGCGTCCTCAACGTCGCGCCCGAGCGCATCCGGGCGGCGGAGATGCTCGGCGCCACCCGCTGGCAGGTGTTCCGCCACGTGGTCGCGCCCTCCGCGCTGCCCGAGATCCTGACAGGCGCCCGGCTGGCGCTCGGGATCGTCTATGGTACGCTGATTGCTGCCGAAATCATCTCGGGGGCGAGCGGGATCGGCTGGATGATCCT
>CALMTJ010000118.1:949-5985 GCA_937872715.1 uncultured Methylobacteriaceae bacterium | reverse complement strand
GTATCCTGCTTGCACGGGCGATCCGGGTTGGCAGATCGCGTCCTGCTCCCGATCTACGACCTGCCGAAGGCGGCAACAAGGATGCAGCATGCCCGATAAGGAGACCGTGCGCGACGTATCGCGCTCGGCAGAGTTAAGTTCGCTGCGCAGCGTATGCGTGTATTGCGGTTCGGGAGCCGGGACGGACCCGTCCTTCGCCGCGGCGGCGGCCGAGCTCGGGCGCGGATTGGCGGAGCGTGGCATCGGCCTCGTCTACGGTGGCGGCGATGTCGGGCTGATGGGGATCGTCGCGCGGGCGACGCTGGAAGCCGGCGGCCACGTCACGGGCATCATCCCGGACTTCCTCCGGCGGCGCGAGAACATGCTGGACGACGCCCAGGAGCTGATCGTCGTGCCGGACATGCATACGCGCAAGCGCCTCATGTTCGAGCGTTCGGACGCTTTCGTGGCGCTGCCAGGCGGCATCGGCACGTTGGAGGAGCTGGTCGAGCAGATGACCTGGGCGCAGCTCGGCCGTCATCGCAAGCCGATCCTGCTCTTCGACCAGGACGGGTTCTGGGCGCCGCTGGTCACCTTGATCGAGCACATGCGGCGGCACGGCTTCATCCGGCCGGGACTGGAGCTGAGCTACATCGTGACCCGAAACGTCGCGGACATCGTCCCGCGGCTCGAAGCGGCGGTGCAGCCGTCCCGCGACGTCGCGGCCGAGGAGCTGATCGAGCAGCGATTCTGAGCGCTGGACATCGCCCGTCGCGCTCTGGACAGCCGCGCGCGCTTGGGTTCACTCTCGCGCCCGCGGCGGAACGGGAGCCAGCCCGTGCAAGCAGGAGGGGTGCGAACATGGTTCGGGTAAAGTCGATCGCGTTGGGTCTCGCATGTCTGATCGGAGCCGCCTCGGCGGCCGGAGCGCAGACCTCCCTTTTCAGCCAGACTCCATCGGCCGGTGCCGCGCCGGCCGCGCCGGCGGCTGAAGCGGCTCCCGCCCCGAAGGCGAAGCCGAAGCCCAAGGGTCCCGTCCCGGCGCGCTCGATCACCATCTCCAACGTGTCCGGTTCGGCCCTCACCGAGTTCGTCGTGGCGGCGGACGGGAAGTCCGCCAAGCTGGCGAAGGAGCTCGGCAGCAACGAGAAGGCGGTGATGAAGCTGCCGGCCTTCAAGTCCTGCACCGTGACGCTGATCGCGACTTTCGAGCGGGCGGGCGAGGCGGAGCAGAACGAGCGGAACATCTGCAAGGCCCGCGTGGTCCGGCTGACGAACGGCGGCTGATCCCCGTCTGACGGGCGCGGCGGGCGCCCGTCAGCTGATCTGGACGTCGATCACCCCCGGCACCGCCCGGATCGCGCCCGCGATGGCGGGCGAGGACGGATAGCGGCCGCGAAGCTTCACCTCGACCTCGCGTTCGCCCTCGTCGAGGATGAGGATGAGCGACACCTCGCCCTCGCCTCGAACGGGCCCGCTCCTCTCGGCCAGCCGGCTCCGGACGCTGCCGATGGGTCCGGGGTCGCGCAGGAAGATGCGCATGTCGTTCTTGTGCTTGGCCAGCGCCTCGTCGAGCGGCTCGACCGACTGGATGCGGGCCCGGACCTCGTCGCCCTCAAGCCCGGCCTGGAGGACGAGAAGCACAGGCCGGCCCGGCTCCAGCAGCTCCCGGTAGGTGGTCAGCCCCTCCGAGAAGATGATCGCCTCGTAATGGCCGGTCTGGTCCGACAGGTTGATCACGCCCATCTTGTTGCCGGTTCGGGTGCGTCGCTCCTGCTTGTCCAGCACGCTCGCCGCCACCTTGCCGACCGTCGCGCCCGCCTTGGCGGCCCGGCAGAAATCGACCCAGCTCTGGACGCGGAGCTTCTTCAGGAGGTCGCCGTACTCGTCGAGCGGATGGCCGGACAGGAAGAAGCCGACCGCCTCGTATTCCTTCCGCAGCCGTTCCGAAGCCTGCCAGGCGCCGTGAAGCGGGATGCGGAGCGACACGGTCTCCGCCGAGACCCCGCCGAACATGTCGAGCGCCGAGCCGGTGCGGGCCTCCTGCGCCTGGATCGCGAGGTTGAGGATGGGATCGACGGCCGCCGTCGCCCTGGCGCGGTCCCGCTCCAGCTCGTCGAGCGCTCCCGCCGCGACAAGGCTCTCCAGCGTGCGCTTGTTCAGGACGCGCGGGTTCACGCGCTGCGCGAGGTCGGTGAGCGAGCGGAACGGCGTCGCGCCCCGCGCCGCGACGAGGGATTCGACCGCGCCCGACCCCACGCCCTTGATCGCCGACAGCGCGTAGCGGATCGCGCCCCTGCCCTCCCCGTCCCGCTCGACCGCGAAGCCGACGCCCGACCTGTTCACGGACGGCGGCTCGACCGCGATGCCGAGGCGCTGCGCCTCCCGGCGGAATTCGCCGAGCTTGTCCGTGTTGTCGAGGTCGAGCGACATGGAGGCCGCCAGGAACTCGACCGGGTGGTTCGCCTTCAGGTAGGCCGTATGGTACGAGATGAGGGCGTAGGCGGCGGCGTGGCTCTTGTTGAAGCCGTAATCGGCGAACTTGGCCAGGAGGTCGAAGATCGTGTCGGCCTCCGGCCCGGCGATGCCGCCCTTCACCGCACCGTCGACGAAGCGGGCGCGCTGGGCGTCCATCTCCGACTTGATCTTCTTGCCCATCGCGCGGCGGAGGAGGTCGGCATCCCCGAGCGAGTAGCCGGCCAGGAGCTTGGCCACCTCCATCACCTGTTCCTGGTAGACGATGATGCCGAAGGTCTCGCGCAGGATCGGCGCGAGCTTCGGGTGCGGGTACCAGGTCTCCTCGGGGTCGGGGTCGCGGCCGAGCTTGCGGGCGCAATAGACCGGGATGTTGGCCATCGGGCCGGGCCGATACAGGGCGACCAGCGCGATCAGGTCCTCGAAACGGTCGGCCTCCATCTCGCAGAGCGCCTTGCGCATGCCGCCGGACTCCACCTGGAACACGCCGACCGTCTCGCCCCGGCCCAGCATGGCGTAGGTCGCGGCATCGTCGAGCGGCAGGGAGGCGAGGTCGATCGCGACCCCGGTCTCCCGGATCAGATCCACGGCCTTCTTCAGGACGGTGAGCGTCTTCAGCCCGAGGAAGTCGAACTTCACGAGCCCGGCCTGCTCGACCCATTTCATGCTGTATTGGGTGACCCGCTGGCCTGTCTTCGGATCGCGGTAGAGCGGCACGAGGTCTTCGAGCGGCCGGTCGCCGATCACGACGCCCGCCGCGTGGGTCGAGGCGTGGCGGTGCAGCCCTTCGAGCTTGCGGGCGATGGCCAGCATGCGGCCGACGACGGGCTCCGTCCCGGCCGCGGCCTGCAGCTTCGGCTCGCCCGAGATCGCCTGATCGAGCGTGACCGGGTTCGCGGGATTGACCGGGACGAGCTTCGTCAGCTTGTCGACCTGCCCGTAGGGCATCTCCAGCACGCGCCCGACGTCGCGCATCACGCCGCGGGCGAGCAGGGTGCCGAAGGTGATGATCTGCGCCACCTGCGCCTCGCCGTAGCGCCGGCGCACGTAGTCGATCACCGCCTCGCGGCCGTCGACGCAGAAATCGATGTCGAAATCCGGCATCGAGACCCGCTCGGGGTTGAGGAAGCGCTCGAACAGGAGCCCGAAGCGGAGCGGGTCGAGATCCGTGACCGTCAGCGCGTAGGCGACGAGCGAGCCGGCGCCCGAGCCGCGGCCCGGCCCGACCGGTATCCCCTGCTCCTTCGCCCATTTGATGAAATCGGCCACGATGAGGAAATAGCCCGGGAACCTCATCCGGGTGATCACGTCGAGCTCGAACGTAAGCCTGTCGTGGTAGGTCGCGGCTTCGAGGCCCGGCGCCGGCCCGTGCGCGGCGAGGCGCGACGCGAGTCCTTCCCGGGCCTGCCGGGCGAGCTCGGCCCCCTCGTCGAGTCGCAGGTCGGCCGTGCCGAAGCTCGGCAGAATCGGCTTGCGCGTCGCGACCCGGAACCGGCAGCGCAGGGCGATGGCGACGCTCGCCGCCAGGGCGTCCGGCAGGTCGGCGAAGAGCTCGACCATCTCGGCGCGGGTGCGGAAGCGATGCTCCGGCGAGAGGCGCCGGCGCTTGTCGTCGGAGACGACGCGGCCCTCGGCGATGGCCAGGAGCGCGTCCTGCGCCTCGTAATCGTCGCGGGTGGCGAAGAAGGGCTCGTTCGCCGCGACCAGCGGCAGGCCGGCCGCGTCCGCCATCGCGACGAGCTGGCCCTCGATCGCCCGCTCGGCATCGAGCCCGTGCCGCTGGATCTCGACATGGAGCATGTCGCCGTACGCGGCCCGCAGCGTGTCGAGCCGCCGAAGGGCGAGATCGGCCCGGCCGCCTTCGCGCAAGGCCGTGTCCAGCGGACCGCCGAAGCCGCCCGTGAGGCAGAACAGCCCGGCCGCGTGCCCGGCCAGGATATCGGCCGCGACGCGGGGCGCATCGCCGAGCGCGACGTCGAACTGCGCCCGGCTCGCGAGCTTCATCAGGTTGCCGAAACCCTCCTCCGAAGAGGCGAGCAGCACGATCGCCGGACAGCGGACCGGCAGCCCGCCTCGGTTCGGGTCGGCCTCCTCGAAGCACACGGAGAGCTGCAGGCCGGCGATCGGCTGGATGCCCTTACCGGCGATCTTGTCCGAGAATTCGAGCGCGCCGAACAGGTTGTTCGTGTCCGTGAGCGCAAGCGCCGGCTGCCGATCCTTCTCGGCGAGCTTGGCGAGGTCGCCGATCTTCAGCGCGCTCTCGAGCAGCGAGTAGGAGGAGTGGACGTGCAGGTGGACGAAGCCGACGTCGCGGAGGATGCGGGCCATGGGAGAAGGCGATTCCGGGTGACCGCTTATTCTGCGGCCCGACGCGTCAGTGTCGAGACCGGAGCCCGCCTTCTACCCAGCTTCCACGCGATCGGCGGCGAGGCCGCCCTTCGCGGCCGGGCCTCAACGAGGCGGGACGGTGTCACCTTCGAGCGCCGGCGACCGCAAGCTGCAACGGCTGTGCGGAACGCTCGGCCGTCTCGTCCTCGTCTCCCGAGACATCGTCCCGGAGCCACGTCACCACGCTTTGAGGG
>CALMTJ010000118.1:0-939 GCA_937872715.1 uncultured Methylobacteriaceae bacterium | reverse complement strand
CGCGGATCGCGAACAAGGCGGACCCGCGCGGGTCCGCCGTCCCGCGCTCCACATATATCGTGAAGGTGCCGGCCGGATGTCCGTCATAATGCCTAAGCGCGACCCGCAACGAACGTCCGACAACGAAATCGGCCCCATCGAACCAGTCGAGGTCGTCGTAGGAGCGACGGATCTTCGCCCGACCTTCGATCGCCCGGTCCAACGGGCACTGGATGGCCGCGACGGGTATCAGGTCGACATCCTCGGAGAATTCGGCAGATCCAATCATGGAGTACTCCGATGAGGCGCCATCATGGCTGGCAGTTGGTTATCGCGGCTATAACGACCGCGTAATCGTGAGGGTTGCCCGGCCGCAGATCAACTCCAGGTGTCGTCGCATACCAGCGGACCTCGTAGGGTGTGCTGCTCAGCGGATCGGGAGCGACGTCAGTGTAAAACTCTATCCCGCGCTCGCCCGACGGAAGCGGACCGCGATAGGCCTTCACGGACGGAAGGGCGCTGCCGCGCGCCGGCCTACCCCAGACTTCGCCGGACATCTCCTGGTTCTGCGCATCATTGCTCGTCTGGGTCGGGCTCTCGCGGCGATGGAACGGGCCGTAGGAACCGGAAGGCATCAGACACCGCCGCGAGGACGCAACGTGTAGTTTAGTAGTGGCCCCGGACGGCCTCTGTCCAGCGAAACCTAATCCAACTCCACCACGAGCCCGTCCCGCAGCGTGAGCCTGCGGTCCATGCGGGCGGCGAGGTCGAGGTTGTGGGTGGCGACGAGGGCGGCGAGCCCGGAGGCGCGGACGAGGGAGATCAGCGTCCCGAAGACGTGGCCGGCGGTGGCCGGGTCGAGGTTCCCGGTCGGCTCGTCGGCGAGGAGAAGTCGCGGGGCGTTGGCGACCGCGCGGGCGATCGCGACCCGCTGCTGCTCGCCGCCGGCCACGTCTTCGG
>CALMTJ010000117.1 GCA_937872715.1 uncultured Methylobacteriaceae bacterium | reverse complement strand
CTCCTGACGGGTGCCGGGCGCGGCGCCTCGGCCACCTGGACGGGCGTCGCCGGCAGCGGGCGCGGCGCGATCCGCATCGGCTCGGCGTCGCGCGCGTTCTCCGACGATGCGAGCGTGACCGGCTGGCGCCGGCGGCGCACCGGCTCCGCCGGTTCCTCCTCGACCGCGGCCAGCTGGACGCGCGGCTCGGGCTCGGCCCTGGACGGCGCCCGGTACGCCAGCATCGTGTTCGGGTCGATCGGCGTGAAGGTGCCGGGCGCGCGCTTCTCGTAGAACACGTTGCCGCCGGCCAGCGTCACGTAATGCATGTTGCGGTACGGATAGGTGTAGCCGTGCGTGTGGAAGAACATGGCGGAGCCGACGCCGGCATGCCGCTCGCCGGACAGCACGGCATCCGCGTTCCGTTCCGCCCGCGCCCAGGAGCTGCCGCGCTTGTTGACGGAGTTCGTGAGGGCGCCGTCCGCGAATTGCCGCGGCTGGCCGACCACGCCGCACACCGATTTCGGGTATTTCGACGAGTCGAGCCGGTTCATGACGACGGTGCCGACCGCCAGCATGCCGTCGTCGCTCGAACGGTTCGACTCGAAGTACATCACCCGGGCGAGGCATTCGCGCTCGGTGAGCTCCGGCCGTCCGATGCCGGCGAGATGCCCGCATCCCCCGAGAGAGAAGGCGACGAGGACCAGGGCCGCGACGCGCGCGAGCGGAAGCTTCGCCAGGGGGATCGTCGCCAAGCCGGATACTCCATACGCGTGCCCCGGACCGAACGGATCCGGAGCTTCTGGCCGGCGCCGCGGAACTGTGTTCCCACGGCATCGAAGGGTCAAAACGCGCCGATTGCCTTAAGATTCCGTGAGCCCTCTCCGGCGCGGATACCACCGTCACGTGGATCACGTCCCGTCCGCGGGAGTGAACACGCGGAGCCGGTGGCCGTCCGGATCGAGCGCCACGAAGGTGCGGCCGAAATCCATGTCCGTCGGGGGCTGCAGGATCGGCACGGCGAGACGCGCCCAGGTCTCGTGAACCGCGTCGGCGTCCGGCACGGCGAAGGCGAGCTCATGGCCGCCGACGGGGGTGGAGGCAGGTTCGACCGTATGGCGGGACCAGAGGCCGAGCCGCAGGCCGGCGCAGGCGAACATCGCGAAGGTGGCCGAGCGTTCGACGGGTTCCCGGCCGAGCAGCTTCTCGTAGAAGGCGGCGCTCGCCGGCGGGTTGTCGACATAGAGGATGGTCATGTTGGGATCGGGCATGGCTGCTGCTCCTTTGCCGTCCCGTCTTGCCCGGGGCCTGTGTCGGATCCTGTCAGCAGGCGACCGCGGGGAGCCCCGCGCGCCTCAGAGGTCTTGCTCCGCCCGCCATTCGGCCAGGAGCAGCCGGCGGCGTCGGGGCAGCCGCTCCGCGAGCTCATCCGCCGACCTGATCCGGTCGAGGCGGAAATGGCGGAAGTCGCCCCGGGTCTCGCACCAGGCGGCCAGCACCTCGGCGGCATCGAAGAAGCCGATCGCGACCGGCCACACCACCCGGGCCGTCTCGCGGCCTTTCTTGTCGACGTAGCCGATGCGGAGCTTCGTCTCGCGGCCGAGCGCCGCCCGGACGGCTCCGAGGTGAACGGCCGCCTCGCGCAAGGAGCCGGCCAGGAGGCCGCTCGCGCCGGCCGCAAGCTCGACGGCCTCGGGCAGCACGGCCGAAACCTTGGCGAGCGCGTCGGCGGCCGCCTGCGCGAGGTCCGGGTCGCCGCGGGCCTGCACCATGGCCAGGCCGAGCATCACGGCGTCCGCCTCCTCCTCCCCGAACATCAATGGCGGGAGGAAGAAGCCGTCCCGCATCACGTAGCCGAGCCCGGCCTCACCTTCGATGGCGGCACCGCCCGCCCTCAACGTGTCGAGGTCGCGGTACACCCTCCGCGCGGACACGCCGAGTTCGGCCGCGAGCGCCGCGGGCGTGAC
>CALMTJ010000116.1 GCA_937872715.1 uncultured Methylobacteriaceae bacterium | reverse complement strand
GCGGAATGGGCGCGCCTCGTCCGGTCGCTGGCGGTGCTCGGCCGCCGCGACGACGCCCATGACCGGCTCGCCCGCGCCAGGGCGGCGCTGTCCGGCGACGATCCGGCCCGCGCGCGCCTCGCGCGGCTGGAGGAGGATCTCGGCCTCGGGACGGCCGCCCGGTGACCCGCCGCAAACGCCGGCTCACGGTGGTCGCGGCCGCGGGCGCCATCCTCGCCGGCGCCCTCGGGCTGGCGCTGGTCGCCATGCGGGACACGATCGTCTTTTTCCGCTCGCCGACGGAGGTCGCGTCCCGGATCGTGCCTCCCGGGACGAGGCTGAGGCTCGGCGGCCTCGTCGACACCGGCTCGGTGAGGCGGGGGGCGGACCAGGTGGTCGAGTTCGCGGTCGGCGACGGGGCCGCGACCGTGCCCGTGCGCTATCGCGGCCTGCTTCCGGACCTGTTCCGCGAGGGGCAGGGCGTCGTGGTCGAAGGCCGGCTCGACCCCGCGGGATTGTTCCTGGCCGACAGCGTCCTCGCCCGGCACGACGAGACCTACATGCCCCGGGAGGTCGCGGACGCTCTGAAGGCGCAGGGTCGGTGGCAGGAGACGGCCGGCACCAGGACGTCGCAGCGATGACCCGCCCGTGATCCCCGAGGCCGGCCATTTCGCGCTGGCGCTGGCGCTGGCGCTCTCGCTGGTCCAGCTCGGCGTTCCCCTCTGGGGAGCGCGGGTCGGCGACCGTCTCCTCATGGAGATCGCGCCGCCCGCCGCACTCGCCGTGTTCGGGCTCGTCGCGCTCTCCTTCGCGGCGCTCGCGGCCGCGCATGTCGGGTCGGATTTCTCCGTCCTCAACGTCAGCGAGAACTCCCACACGGCGAAGCCCCTGATCTACAAGCTCACCGGGATCTGGGCGAGCCACGAAGGCTCCATGCTGCTCTGGGTGCTGATCCTGACGCTGTTCGGGGCTCTCGTCGCGACGAGCCGGGGCCTGCCCGCCCGGCTGAAGACCCACGCGCTCGCGATCCAGGCGAGCATCGGCGTCGCCTTCCTCCTGTTCATCCTGTTCTCGTCGAACCCGTTCGAGCGGCTCGACCCGGCCCCGCTCCAGGGCCGCGACCTCAATCCGGTGCTGCAGGATCCGGGGCTCGCGATCCATCCGCCGCTCCTCTATCTCGGCTATGTCGGCTTCTCGATGACGTTTGCGCTCGCCATGGCGGCGCTCATCGACGGACGGGTCGACGCGGTCTGGGCGAAGGCGGCGCGGCCTTGGGTGCTGCTCGCCTGGTGTTTCCTGACGCTCGGCATCGCGATGGGCTCCTACTGGGCGTATTACGAGCTCGGCTGGGGTGGGTTCTGGTTCTGGGACCCGGTCGAGAACGCCTCCCTGATGCCGTGGCTGGCCGGCACGGCGCTCCTCCATTCGGTCGTCGTGATGGAGAAGCGGGAGGCGCTGAAGGTCTGGACGATCCTCCTCGCCATCCTGACCTTCTCGCTGTCCCTGCTCGGCACCTTCCTCGTGCGGTCCGGCGTCCTCACCTCCGTCCACGCCTTCGCGGTCGACCCGGCGCGGGGCGTGTTCATCCTGGCGATCCTCACCGTCTTCATCGGCGGCTCGCTCTCGATCTTCGCCTGGCGGGCGCCGCTGCTTCGGCAGGGCGGCATCTTCGCGCCGATCTCGCGGGAGGGTGCGCTGATCCTGAACAACCTGTTCCTGGCCAGCGCCTGCGGGACCGTCCTCCTCGGCACCCTCTACCCGCTCGCGCTCGAGGCGCTGACCGGCCAGAAGATCTCCGTCGGCGCGCCCTATTTCAATCTGACCTTCCTGCCGCTCCTCGTCCCGCTCTGCCTCATGGTCCCGTTCGGGCAGACGCTCGCCTGGAAGCGCGGCGACCTCCTGGCCGGCGGGCAGCGTCTCCTTCTTCCCTTCGGAGCCGCGCTCGCCCTGTCGCTCGGTTTAGCTGCCGCGAGGTCCGGCGGGCCGGTGCTGGCGCCGGCCGCGATCGGGCTCGGCGCCGTCCTGATCTTCGGCTCGGTCGCGGACATCGCCGGCCGGAGCCACGCCCGCGCCCGTGCCCTGTCCGTCACCGTTCGGCGCGCCGCCGGGTTGCCGCGTTCGGCCTGGGGCAGCGCGCTGGCGCATGCCGGGCTCGGCGTCACGGTCATCGGCATCGCCGCCCAGGCCTGGAGCACGGAGCTCGTGATCTCGCTCCGGCCGGGCGAGAGCGCCCGGATCGGCTCCTACGACGTCCAGCTCGTCGACATCCGGCCACGCCCGGGCCCGAACTTCCGCGAGGACGTGGCCCGGCTGGCCATACGGGAGGGGGGCATCGTGCTGGCCGAGGTGGAGGCAGCGAAGCGCTTCTTCGCGACCCGCTCGACCACGACCACGGAGGCCGGGATCGCGACGCTCGGGCTCGGGCAGGTCTATGTCAGCCTGGGCGAGATCGAGGCGGGTGGCGCGGCCGCCGGCCTGCGCCTCTACGACAAGCCGCTCGTCCTCCTGATCTGGCTCGGCGCCGTCGCCATGGCGGCGGGTGGCGCGCTGTCCTTCACCGATCGCCGCATGCGCATCGGCGCCCCGGCGAAGGCGAGGACCGCTGCGAGCCCCGCTGCGGTCGCGGGAAATGAAGGCGGGCCGCGGGCTCCTTTCGGTCCTGACGCTCTGGCTCGCGGTCGCGCCGGCCCGGGCGGTCCAGCCCGACGAGGTCCTGCAGGACGCGCCGCTCGAGGCGCGCGCGCGCGCGCTCTCGGCGGAGCTGCGCTGCCTCGTCTGCCAGAACCAGTCGATCGACGATTCGGACGCGCCGCTGGCGCGCGACCTGCGCCTTCTCGTCCGCGAACGGCTCCGGAAGGGCGATGCCGACCGCGAGGTGCGCGACTACGTCGTCGGGCGCTACGGCGAGTTCGTCCTGCTGAAGCCCGTGCTCGGCTGGCACACGGCCGTCCTATGGCTCGGGCCGGCGTTCCTGGTCATCGCGGCGGTCTCCGGCCTCGCGGCAGCCGCCCGCTCCCGACGTCGCGGGCTCTCCGTGCCGGACGCGCCGCTCAGCCCCGAGGAGGAGGCCCGCCTGCGGCGCCTCGCGGGAGGGGATGCGGCGGCGTCTCGTTGACGCCCCTCCAGCGTCCGTACCGCCATGGGCGGCGCCAAGTCGCGCCCTCCGGCACCGCCTCGCACACGAAGTCGAGCCCGGACGTCCCGAACGGACCGCAGCGGCAGATGCGGGCGGCGGACATCCAGGCGCCCGCCCAGACGCCGTGCCGGGCGACGGCCTCGGCCGCGTAATCGGAACAGGTCGGAAGGTGCCGGCACTGCCGGCCGGCGACAGACGAGAATGTGAGCTGGTAGCCCCGGATCGCGCCGCGGGCGAGGGTCCGGGCCGCGCTCACGTCCGTCCGGCGATCGTCCCGCCGGACCGCGCGGCCTCGGCCCGGTCGAGGGCGTCCGCCACCGCGTCGAAGGTCAGGAGGGTGGAAGCGTGGCGCGCCTTGAAGTCGCGCACCGGCTCAAGCACCGCGAGGTCCGCCCAGCGGCCGGCCGGAGCGGGGCCGTTCTCCTTCAGCATCCGCCGCACATCATCCCGGACCGCGCGAAGCTCGGCCGCGCTCGACCCGATCACCGTCCGGGCCATGATGGAGGAGGAGGCCTGGCCGAGCGCGCAGGCCTTCACCTCGTGGGCGAAATCGGTGACCACGTCGCCGTCGAGCGCGAGATCCACCGTGACCGTGGAGCCGCACAGGCGCGAATGCGCCCGGGCCGAGCCGTGCGGCTCCGCGAGGCGGCCGAGGCGCGGGATGTCGGCCGCGAAGGCGAGGATGCGTCGGTTGTAGATGTCGCTCAGCATGGGCCTTGCCCGGCCGTTGCGGTGAAACGGCTCGGGCCGGATATAAGCCCGCCGGCACGGCTGCGCGAGGGTGGGATGTCGAAGGTTTCGCCGTCGGAGACGGAGGAGGGGACGGCGCTCGAGCCGCGTTTCGGGCCGGACGGCCTCGTGACCTGCGTCGCGACCGACGTCGCGACCGGCGAGGTGCTGATGGTCGCGCATATGAACCGCGACTCCCTCGCCCGCACGATCGAGACCGGCGAGGCCTGGTACTGGTCCCGGTCGCGCGGCGAGCTGTGGCACAAGGGCGCGATCAGCGGACAGGTCCAGACCGTGATGGAGATGAGGGTCGATTGCGACCAGGACGCGGTCTGGATCAAGGTCCGGGTCGCAGGCGACGGCGGCTGCTGCCACACCGGACGGCGGAGCTGCTTCTACCGGGTGGTGGAGACCGCCGGGGAGGGCGGCTCGGCGCGGCTCAGGTTCGGGTGACCGGAGGGCCGGCGCGCGCCCCGACCGGGGCCGCGCCCGGCGTTCATCGCGCTTTCACCCGCTCCCGGCATAATTGCGCGGACGACGACGGGGGAGAGGGATGCTCTTCGACGGCCTGACCCGGCGGGCGCCCGCGGCCGCGCCCGCGAGGCCCGTTCCTGCGCGGGCGCGCGTCAGGATCGGGCTGGCGCTGGGCGGAGGGGCAGCGCGCGGCTGGTCCCATATCGGCGTGCTCCGCGTGCTCGACCGCGCCGGCATCCGGCCGGACGTGATCGCGGGCTGCTCGATCGGCGCCGTGGTCGGAGGCTGCTACGCGGCCGGGAAGCTGGACGAGATCGAGGCCTTCGCCCGCGCCCTCACCAAGCGCCGCGTCATGGGGCTCCTCGACGTCCATCTCGGCGGGTCGGGGCTGATCGGCGGCGACCGGTTGCGCAGGCTTCTTGAGATCGATCTCGGCGACCGCAGGATCGAGGAGCTTCCGCTCCACTTCGCGACGGTCGCGACCGAGCTCAATTCCGGCCACGAGATCTGGCTCACGCGGGGCAACCTGGTCGAGGCGATGCGGGCCTCCTACGCGCTGCCCGGCGTGTTCGATCCCGTGCTCCTCGGCGGACGCTGGCTGATGGACGGCGCGCTCGTCAACCCGGTCCCGGTGACGCTCGCCCGGGCGTCGGGCGCCGACATCGTCATCTGCGTGAACCTCAACAGCGAGGTAAAGCTCCGCGGGACGGTGATCCAGACGCCCGGCGCCGACGACGAGATGCCGACTGCCGAACCGGGCGAGCCGCCCCGTCCCGGGTTGTTCTCCCAGTTCCTGGACGGCTCGGCCCGGCGGCGCGTGCGGCGTCCGGAAGGCGCGCCCGGGATCGCGGCCGTGATGATCGACGCCTTCAACATCGCCCAGGACCGCATCTCGCGCTCGCGCCTCGCGGGCGATCCGCCGGACGCGATGATCGGGCCGAAGCTCGCCGGGATCGGGTTGTTCGAGTTCCACCGCGCGGCGGAGGCGATCGAGCTCGGCCGTCACGCGGCCGAGCGCGCGCTGGCGGACATCCGTGACCTCCTGGAGGCGGTGCCGGTCGGGCCGGACGCCCCGGCTCCGCTTCAAGCGGTCGCTATGTAGTCCCGCATGGCCTGATGCTCGGCCTCGACCTCCGCCAAGCGGTGCTTCACCACATCGCCGATCGACACGATCCCGCCCAGCCTGCCGCCTTCCACGACCGGGACGTGGCGGAACTTGCCGTTCGTCATCAGCCCCATGATCTCGTCGATCCCGGCCGCGAGCCCGCAGGTGACGACGCGGCGGGTCATCCGTTCGCCGACGGGCTGCTGCAACGCCGCGCCGCCCCCGTCCGCCACGGCCCGGACCACGTCGCGTTCCGAGACGATGCCGAGGACGCCTCCGTCCTCTCCCGTGACCACGATCGCGCCGATCCGGTGCCGGCTCAGCATGTCGGCGACGTCCCCGATCGTCTGCTCGGGCGAGATCGTGACGACGTCGCGACCCTTCTCGCCAAGGATGTGCTCGACGCTCATCATGTCCTCCCGTCGGCGTCTCCGCGCCGCCCCGAAGCGGGATGATGCGGAAGCGCGGCCCCGCATACAAGGGGCCGTCCCGCGTCAGCCGTCGCGCAGCGGATCGAGGAGCGGGAAAAGGGCGAGCCCGGCCAGCAGGCCGCCGATATGAGCCTGCCACGCGATCCCGCCTCCGGCCGCGATCCCGAGCGGGGAGGCGAGGAGTCCCGCGAAGGCGTTCGTCACGAACCAGACCGCCAGGAACGCAAGGGCGTTGCGGTTGCGGAGAAAGGCCGGCCAGCGTCCCGGTTCCCCGGCCTCTCCCGGCCCGCGATGGAACACGAAGGTGACGGCGGCCCCCATGAACCCGGACACGATCCCCGACGCCCCGATCATCACCTGGGGGCTCGTCGGGCCCGACGCCCAGTAGACCAGGGCTCCTCCGATCGCGGTCGCGACCGCGAGCAGCAGCGACCGCATCGTCCCCGCGCGACGCACGACCGGGGTGCCGAACGCGGCGAGCCAAACGCAGTTCAGGCCGACATGCAGCCAGGATCCGTGCAGCACGGCGTGGGTCAGGATCGATCCCGGACCGGAGCCGCCCTCGGCGGACAGGTAGCGGACGAGCGCGACCCGAAAGGCCGCGACCTCCGGGTCCGCGACGGCGCGGGCCTCGTCCAGCGCCGCCGCCACGTCCGTGATGCCGAAGCGCAGCGACCAGCCGAGCGGGACGAAGCCGCCGCGCAGGAGGATCTCGGCGTCCGTGTCGTCCGGCAGGACGCCGCGCACGAGATGGATGCCGACCAGGACCGCGATGGCCACCACCAGGAGGGCGGGCATGTTGATCGCCGGCTCGCGGCGCCCGGGCGGGGAGGAAGGCATCGGCCGGGACATGGTCCTGAGACGGGGAGGGGAGCCGGAGCATATCCGGCCGGCCGCGGCAAATCGGATGCTGGAGGCCCGCCCGCCGCCGGCACGGGTTTAGCGCTCGTCCCGGCACCGGACCCGGCACCGTTCCGTCCTGAAACGGCGCGTCGCCCGGACCGCCCCGCTTCGGGGCATGGAGGCGATCGACGTTCCGCCATGAAGCACCCGACGTCGCGTCTTCTCTTCGATTATTGGGACAAGCTGCGGGGCGCCCGCGACCTGCCGGAGCGGGCCGCCATCGAGCCCGGACGCATCCGCCACCTCCTGCCGCATGCGTTCATCCTCGGAGCGGCGCCGGCCGAGGCTCCGGCGTTCCGGCTCGCCGGCGAGAGC
>CALMTJ010000115.1:4013-4268 GCA_937872715.1 uncultured Methylobacteriaceae bacterium | reverse complement strand
TACTGGCAGTACAGCAAGGATCTGCCGGACCACGCCGCGCTCGCGAACTACGAGCCGCCGGTCACCACGCGGGTCCATGCCGCGGACGGCTCGCTGCTGGCCGAGTACAAGCGCGAGTTTCGCCTCTATCTCCCGATCCAGGCCATACCGAAGCTCGTGATCGGCGCCTTCCTGTCGGCCGAGGACAAGAACTTCTACAAGCACAACGGTGTCGACCCCGAGGGGATCGTGCGGGCCGCGCTGACCAATTTCCGG
>CALMTJ010000115.1:0-3873 GCA_937872715.1 uncultured Methylobacteriaceae bacterium | reverse complement strand
TCGCGCTCTACCTCAACGAAATCTTCCTCGGCACGCTGGTGCCGGGTCGCAACACGCACGGCGTCGCCGCTGCCGCGCTCGAATATTTCGGCAAGTCGGTCCACGAGCTGACGCCTGCGGAGGCGGCCTACCTGGCGGCCCTGCCCAAGGGTCCCAACAACTACCATCCGTTCCGCAAGACCCAGGAAGCGATCGCGCGCCGCAACGACATCCTCGATCTAATGGCGCAGAACGGCTACATCTCCCGGGACGATGCAGTGAAGGGCAAGGCGCTGCCGCTCGGGGTCACGCCCCGAAGCGTGTCGCCCAACCAGACGGCGTCCGGCTACTTCGCGGAGGAGGTCCGCCGCGAGCTCGCCGACCGCTACGGCGAGAAGGCGCTCTACGAGGGCGGCCTCTCCGTCCGGGCGACGCTCGATCCCAAGATGCAGGCCATGGCCCGCAAGGCTCTGGTCGACGGGCTGATCCGCTTCGACGAGGCCCATGGCTGGCGCGGCGCGCAGGCCAACATCCCGCTCGCCGGCCGCGAATGGGGCACGGCCCTGGCCGAGGTGCCGGTGCTCGGCGACGTCCAGCCCTGGCGCCTCGCGGTGGTCCTCGACACGGCGGGCGGCCAGGCCCGCATCGGCCTCCAGCCGAAGCGCGAGGCCTCCGGTCAGGTCGGGCGCGACCGCGTGCTCGGCGCCATCACGGCGGACGGGCTGAAATGGACCCGCAAGGCGCCCGCCCAGGCCTTCCAGCCCGGCGACGTGATCTACGTGGAGGCGATCGCCGACAAGCCCGGGCAGTTCCGCCTGCGGCAGATCCCCGAGATCTCCGGCGCGATCGTCGCCATGGACCCGCTGACCGGGCGCGTGCAGGCCATGGTCGGCGGCTTCTCCTACGACCAGAGCGAGTTCAACCGGGCGACGCAGGCGCAGCGGCAGCCGGGCTCGTCCTTCAAGCCGATCGTCTACGCGACCGCGCTGGACAACGGCTACACGCCCTCCACCATCGTGCTGGACGAGGCGGTCACGATCGACATGGGCCCCGGCCAGGAGGCCTGGACGCCCTCGAACTTCGAGGGGAAGGCCACGGGGCCGCATACGCTCCGCTACGGCATCGAGCATTCCAAGAACCTGATGACGGTCCGGCTCGCCCGCGATGTCGGCATGCCGCTGATCGCCGAATACGCGCGGCGGTTCGGCGTCTACGACGACATGCTGCCGGTGCTGTCGATGTCGCTCGGCGCCGGCGAGACCACCGTCATGCGGATGACGGCCGCCTATTCGATGTTCGCCAATGGCGGACGCCGCATCAAGCCGACGCTGATCGACCGCATCCAGAACCGCACGGGAACGACGATCTACAAGCACGACGAGCGCGAATGCATCGGCTGCAACGCGGAGGGCTGGAGCAACCAGGACGAGCCGAAGCTCGTCGACAAGCGCGATTCGGTGCTCGACCCGCTCACCGCCTACCAGATGACCTCCATCCTGGAGGGCGTGGTCCTGCGCGGCACGGCCGCCCGCCAGAGGGCCGTCGTCGGCAAGCCGGTGGCCGGCAAGACGGGCACGACGAACGACGCGAAGGACCTCTGGTTCGTAGGCTTCTCCCCCGACCTCGCCTGCGGTGTCTATATCGGCTACGACAAGCCGCGTTCGATGGGCGACAGCGCCCAGGCCGCCCAATACGCCGCCCCGATCTTTGGCGAGTTCATGAAGATGGCGCTGGCCGACAAGCCGCCGACGCCGTTCCGGGTGCCGCCCGGCATCAAGCTGATCCGCGTCTCGATCGGCTCCGGCCTGCGCGCCGGAGGCGGCGACGGCGCCGGCACCATCCTGGAGGCCTTCAAGCCCGGGACCGCGCCGCCCGAAAGCTATTCCGTCGTGAATTACAGCGGCGGTGGCAATCCGGCCGATCCGGACCGCAATGTCGGCGGCGGCACGGGTGGGTTGTATTGATCCCTGGGACCGGACCGGGTGGATCGCCCGTCTCGTCGCGGGACCCGTCGGCCGGGGTCTCGTCGCTCCGTCCTCGCGAGCGCAGCGAAGCGATCCAGAGGGGTGCGCCGGTCCTGGGTTGCTTCGCTGCGCTCGCAATGACGGGTGAGGTGGCTTGAGCGGCGATCCCGACTTTACAGCGTGTCGGCCCACCCCTATCTCGGCGCGTCTCCCGACATCCTCTACCTGACAAGCCATGCGCGCCGAGATCGCCACGCTCCTCGACTCCGCCAAGCAGTCCATCGGGCTGCTGAGGAGGCATCTTTGACTGGGACACGGTCGAGCTTCGTCTGGGTGAGCTGAACGCCCGCTCCGAGGATCCGGGCCTGTGGAGCGATCCTGAGGCGGCTCAGAAAGTCATGCGGGAGCGCAACGCGCTGGACGAGCAGGTCGCGGCCATCCGGCGGCTCGAAGCCGAGCTCGACGACGGTGCGACCTTCATCGAGTTGGGCGAGGCCGAGAGTGATCCCGCTTCGGTGGCGGAGGGCGAGGAGGCGATCCGGCGCGTCCATGCCGAAGCCGCCCGCCGGCAGATCGAGACGCTGCTCTCCGGCGAGGCGGACGCGAACGACACCTATCTCGAGGTCCATTCGGGCGCCGGCGGCACCGAGAGCCAGGACTGGGCGCAGATCCTGGCCCGGATGTACGCCCGCTGGGGCGAGAAGCACGGCCTCAAGGTCGAGCTCCTCGAGCAGCAGGACGGCGAGGAGGCCGGCATCAAGGGCGCGACGCTCCTCCTGAAGGGCAGCAACGCCTATGGCTGGCTGAAGACGGAATCGGGCGTGCACCGACTCGTGCGGATCTCGCCTTTCGATTCGAACGCGCGCCGGCACACCTCCTTCGCCTCCGTCTGGGTCTACCCGGTGGTCGACGACCGCATCACGATCGAGGTGAAGGAATCCGACTGCCGCATCGACACCTACCGGTCGTCCGGGGCGGGCGGCCAGCACGTCAACACGACCGATTCCGCGGTCCGCATCACCCATATCCCGACCGGGATCGTGGCCGCGTGCCAGCAGGAGCGCTCCCAGCACAAGAACCGGGCGACCGCATGGAACATGCTGCGCGCCCGCCTCTACGAGGCCGAGCTTCGCAAGCGCGAGGAGAAGGCGAATGCCGAGCAGGCCGCCAAGACCGATATCGGCTGGGGTCACCAGATCCGCTCCTACGTGCTGCAACCCTACCAGCTCGTGAAGGACCTGCGCACGGGCGTGACCTCCGGCGTTCCCGCCGACGTGCTCGACGGCGACCTCGACCCGTTCATGGAGGCGGCGCTCGCCCAGCGCGTCTATGGCGGGGCGGCGGACGTGCAGGACATCGAGTGAGCGGACCGCTCCCGGGCCGCCGCTAGCGCGTCAGCTTGATCGGGCCCGTCTTCGGCCCGACCCCGTCCGGCACTGGGATGTCCGTCGCGCCGTAATTCGAATTGAGGAACAGGTTCGGGCCGCTGTTCAGGTCGAGCTGCTTGGCGACGACGACCGTGAAGGCGGACATGTCCGCGATCGGGCGGCTGGAATCGATCACGATCCGTCCCGCCGGCAGGTAGATCGTGCCGAGGAGGTTCGGGGCGTTGTTGGACGAGATCCGGTATTCCCGCATCGGAGCCGAGCCGAGCGGCGGCGGCGCCGATGCGCCCTTCGGACCGGCCGGCAACGAGACGACGGCCGCCACGATCGACCTGTCCTCGAACAGGAGGAGACCCGCCATCGGCCCGTCAAGCGGGGCGGTGAGGTTGATGGTCGTATCCGGGTCGAATCGCATGCCTCCGGCGCTGCCGTTGAAGTAGATCCCGGCGTTCTGGCCGATCAGGCTCGCCGCGTCCTGCACGAGGAGCGGGCCGTTGTTCATGACGTAGATCCCGGGACGCAGCGTCAAGGTCGCGCCCTTCGAG
>CALMTJ010000114.1:36762-39382 GCA_937872715.1 uncultured Methylobacteriaceae bacterium | reverse complement strand
CGGGGCTCGTCCCCTGCACGCCGCTCGGCTGCATCGCCTTGGCGAAGACCGCCTTGCCCGACCTCTCCGGCATCGAGGCGGTGGTGGTCGGGCGCTCGAACATCGTCGGCAAGCCCGTGGCTCAGCTGCTGCTCGCCGCGAACTGCACGGTCACGACCGCGCATTCGCGGACGCGCGACCTCGCCGGGACCTGCCGCCGGGCCGATCTCCTGGTCGCGGCGGTCGGCCGGCCGGCCATGATTCGGGGCGACTGGATCAAGCCCGGCGCGACGGTGATCGACGTCGGGATCAACCGCGTCCCCGATCCCGGATCGCGAGAAGGCAAGATGCGGCTCGTCGGCGACGTGGCCTTCGCCGAGGCGCGCGAGGTCGCCGGCGCGATCACGCCCGTCCCGGGCGGGGTCGGGCCGATGACGGTCGCCTGCCTGCTCCTCAACACATTGCGGGCCGCGTGCCGGCGGCGCGGGTTGCCCCTTCCCGCCCAGGCGGAGGCCCCGTGAAGACCGATCCAGGCCGCTTCTTCGAGGATTTCCGCCTCGGCGAGACTATCCGGCACGCGACGCCCCGAACGGTGACGGAGGCGGACGGCACGCTCTACACGGCGCTTTACGGTTCGCGCTTCGCGGTCCAGTCGGGCGACAGCTTCGCCAGGGCCGCCGGCTATCCCCGCTCGCCGGTGGACGACACCCTCGTCTTCCACCTCGTCTTCGGTAAGAGCGTGCCGGACGTCTCGCTGAATGCCGTCGCCAATCTCGGCTACGCGGACGGGCGCTTCCTCCGGCCGGTCTATCCGGGCGATACCCTCACGGCCGCCTCGGAGGTGATCGGGCTCAAGGAGAACTCGAACCGGCAATCCGGGATCGTCTACGTGCGAACGCGCGGGCTGAACGGGAGCGGCGAGCCGGTGCTCGACTACGTGCGCTGGGTTATGGTGCGCAAGCGCGCCGAGGGCGGGCCGGCCGTGGCCGAGCACGTGCCGGAGCTCCCGAAGGCCGTCGCGCCCGCCGAACTCGGCGGGGCGGTGCCGCCGCTCGATCCGGCCGCCTGGGACGACGCGCTCGCCGGCTCGCCGCACCGCTTCGGAGATTACCGGGCGGGCGAGCGCATCGACCACCTGGACGGGATGACCGTGGAGGAGGCCGAGCACCAGATCGCGACGCGGCTTTACCAGAACACCGCCCGGGTGCATTTCGACGGGCACGCCGCGTCCGGCACGCGTTTCGGCAGGCGGCTGATCTATGGCGGGCACGTGATCTCGCTCGCCCGCGCACTCTCCTTCAACGGTCTCGCCAACGCCTTCCACGTGGCCGCGATCAACGGCGGCCGGCACGTGGCGCCGCTCTTCGCCGGCGACACGGTCTATGCCTGGAGCGAGATCCTGGAGGTGGCGGAGATACCGGGCCGGAGCGACGTCGGCGCGCTGCGCATCCGGACGGTCGCGACCCGGAACCAGCCCTGCGCGGGGTTCCCGGGCGCCGACGCGCCCGACCCGGCCGTGATCCTCGACCTCGATTACTGGGCGCTCGCGATCCGCTGAGACCGCGCGGGGTTCCGGACGGGCGGCCGAGGGCGCCCGTAAGGGAGGCGGCCCGGCGGCGCTGGAGGCCGCCGGCACGTTGGATTATGGATCGGCCGTCCCAGACATGAGATCCCATGTATCCGACCGTCCTCCTCCACATCGCCGGCGAATGGCGTGCCGCCCGGTCGGGCGCCGCGAAGCCCATCCTCAACCCCGCCACGGCCGAGGAGATCGGCACGCATCCGGTCGCCGGCATCGCGGATCTCGACGAGGCGCTCGAGGCCGCCGAGCGCGGCTTCAAGGTCTGGCGGAACGTCTCGGCCTTCGAGCGCGGCAAGATCATGCGCAAGGCCGCGGGCCTGCTGCGGGAGCGCGTCGATTCGATCGCCCGGATCATGGTGACCGAGCAGGGCAAGCCGCTCGCCGAGGCGAAGGGCGAGACGCTGGCGGCCGCCGACGTGATCGACTGGTTCGCTGAAGAAGGGCGCCGCGCCTATGGGCGCGTGATCCCGGCCCGGGCGGACGGCGTGATGCAGATCGTGACGCGCGAGCCGGTCGGCCCGGTCGCGGCCTTCACGCCCTGGAATTTCCCGATCAACCAGGCGGTCCGCAAGGTCTCGGCGGCGCTCTGCACCGGCTGCTCGGTCATCCTCAAGGGGCCGGAGGAGACGCCGGCGAGCTGCGCCGAACTCGTCCGCGCCTTCCTGGATGCGGGCGTGCCGAACGACGCGCTCTCCCTCGTCTTCGGCGTGCCGGCCGACATCTCGAACCACCTCATCCCCCATCCGGTGATCCGCAAGATCTCGTTCACGGGCTCGACGGCGATCGGCAAGCAGCTCGCGGCGATGGCCGGCCAGCACATGAAGCGCGCCACGATGGAGCTCGGCGGCCATGCCCCCGCGATCGTGTTCGGCGATGCCGACGTCGACAAGGCCGTCTCCGTGCTGTCCGCCAACAAGTTCCGCAATGCCGGGCAGGTCTGCGTCGCGCCGACGCGGTTCCTCGTCCACGATTCGGTGAAGGACGAGTTCCTGGAGAAGTTCACGGCGGCGGCCGGCAAGGTGAAGGTCGGGGACGGGCTCGAGGCCGGCACAACCATGG
>CALMTJ010000114.1:13069-36752 GCA_937872715.1 uncultured Methylobacteriaceae bacterium | reverse complement strand
GGCCGCTCGCGCATGACCGCCGCGTCGCGGCGATGGAGGGCTTCGTCCAGGACGCGAAGGATTCGGGCGCCGAGCTCCGGCTCGGCGGCAAGCGGATCGGCAACCAGGGCTATTTCTTCGAGCCCACGATCTTCGCCGACGTGCCGCTTTCCGCCCGGCTGATGAACGAAGAGCCCTTCGGGCCGATCGCCGCCATCCGGAGCTTCTCGGTCGACGAGGAGGCGTTCACGGAGGCGAACCGCCTCCCGTACGGGCTCGCGGCCTATGCCTATACGCGCTCGGCCGCCACCGCCGAGAAGGTCGGCTCGCGGGTCGAATCCGGCATGGTGTCGATCAACCATCACGGGCTCGCCCTGCCGGAGGTGCCGTTCGGCGGCATCAAGGATTCCGGCTACGGCAGCGAGGGCGGCTCGGAGGCGATCGAGGCCTACCTGAACTCGAAATTCGTCACGACCGCCCGGGCGTAGGCGTCGCCGGGACCGCCTTTCCTGCTCCGGATCGCCACTTCCTGCTCGTGCCGGCGACGGCCGGCACCCCGCGGAGGCGAGGCTCGACCCCGGCTTGCGCCGGGGTGAACGGATGACGTCAGGGTCGCGGGTCGCGGCTCACGCCGCAACCGGCTTGATGACGATCGGCCGGCCGCCGGACGAGCGGATCATCAGCACCCCCATGGCGGCCAGCAGGCAGGCCGCGCCGGCCGTGTAGAAGGCAGGCAGGTAGGTTGCGAAGGCGTCGCGGCTCAGCCCGGCGCCGAGCGCCGCCACGGCCGCCCCGATCTGGTGGCCGGTGAACACCCACCCGAAGACGAGCGGACCATGATTGAGGCATAACTGACCGCCCGAGATCTTCACGGTCGGCGGCACGGTCGCGATCCAGTCGAGCCCGTAGAACACGGCGAAGACCGACAGCCCGTAGAAGGTGAAGGTCGACATCGGCAGGAACAGGAGCGAGATCCCGCGCAGCCCGTAATACCAGGCCAGCAGCTTGCGGTTGTCGTATCGGTCGGACAGCCAGCCGGACAGGACGGTGCCGACGAAGTCGAACGCCCCGATCATGGCCAGCACGGAGGCCGCCTCCACGTTGCCCATGCCGAAATCGAAGCAGAGCGGGATGAAGTGGGTCTGGATCAGCCCGTTGGTCGAGAGCCCGCAGACGAAGAAGGAGCCGAACAGGATCCAGAACGCTGGCGTCCTCGCCGCCGAGCCGAGAACCGCGAGCGCCGTCGCGAACGGGTTCGCGGCCGGCGGCGGGGGAGGAGGTGCGACCGCGGCCTCGCCATAGGCCGGCAGGCCGAGGTCGGACGGGCGGTCCCGCGCGAAGAGGAGCATCAGGCAGCAGGCGAGCGCGCAGGCGGCGAGGACGGGCACGATCGCCACCCGCCAGCCGAACGTCTCTCCCACCCAGGCCGCGAGTGGCAGGAAGGCGAGCTGGCCGGTGGCCGAGCTCGCGGTGAGGAGCCCCACCACGAGGCCGCGGCTCTTGGAGAACCAGCGGTTCGCGACGGTCGCTCCGAGCACCATCGCGGTGAGGCCGGTGCCGACGCCGACGAGGAGGCCCCAGGTGGCCCAGACGTGCCAGAGCCGGGTCATCAGCGTCGACAGGCCGAGGCCGAGCGAGATCAGGGCCAGGGCGGCCGCCACCACGGCCCGCAACCCGTATCGCTGCATCAGAGCGGCCGCGAAAGGCGCGAGGAGGCCGAAGAGGAGGAGGCGAAGCGCCAGGGCGCCGGATATCGAGCCCGTGTCCCAGCCGAACTCCTTCTGGACCGGCATGAGCAGCACGCCGAGATTGCCCATCGCGGCCGCCGTCGAGACCATCGTCAGGAAGGTCGCGGCCATCACGACCCAGGCGTAGTGGATGCCCCAGCGATCGAGGAGGGGGGCGAGGCGGTTCGACAGCATGGCGGGGCCTCCGATCAGGAACGGGCGGAGAGGTCGAGGGCGACCACTCCGGCGAGGGTTTCGCGCAAGGCCCGGGCGGGCTCTGCGCCGTAGCGCTCCTCGAACTCGGCCTGCGCGGCCGCCCACCCGTCGCGGGCCCGGCGGAGGCAGGCGATGCCTTCGGCGGTGATCGAGAGGGCGCGGCGGCGCGCATCCTGGACATCCGCCTGGATCGCGATCAGGCCGTCCCGCTCGAGCGGGCGGAGATTGCGGCCCATCGTGGTGCGGTCGGTCGCGAGCGCGGCCGCGAGCGCGTTGATGGTGCGCGGCTCCTGCCGGAGCCGGTGCAGGATCGCGTATTGCGTGACGGTCACGCCTGAGGCCGCGAGGTGGCGATCGTACAGCCCGGTCAGGTGCCGGGCGGCCTTGCGGAGCGCGAGGGCGTGGCAGAGATCGGTGGCGGGCACGGCCGCGTGGCTCACGTGAGCACCGCCCGGGTGCCGTTCCTTCCCGGTAAGGGACGGCCCGCGCGGGGAAAGGTTCTGACGCGACCGCGATTGCATCGGCCGATATAAGCGCATATACGCCTAATCCGCAAGGCCGGGATGCGGCCGGGGAGCCGCCGCATGGGAGCCGAGCACGATGCCGCCGCGCGACGCAGGGCCGTCACGTGGTCGGACCCGAAGGCGTCCGCCAAGGCGGGACGCGGGCTCGCCGGGATCGACTACCTGCGAGCCATGATGGCCGGCGACCTGCCGCCCCCGCCCGTGATGGAGCTGCTCGGGATCGAGCTCGTCTCCGTCGAGGAGGGCGTCGTCCGCATGGCGCTCGCGGCTGGCGAGCACCTCTACAACCCGCTCGGCTCCGTCCATGGCGGCGTCGCCGCGACGCTTCTCGATTCGGTGATGGGCTGCGCCGTGCACAGTCTCCTGCCGGCCGGGCGCGGCTACACGACGCTCGAGATCAAGGTGAACTACGTCCGGGCCGTCACGGACGCTTCCGGCCGGGTGGTCGGAGAGGGGCGCATCGCCCATCTCGGCCGGCAGACGGCCGTCGCCGATGCGCGGCTGGTCGACGAGGCCGGGCGGCTCTACGCCACCGCCTCCACCACATGCCTCGTCTTCGACATCCCCGGGGCGAAGCCGTGAGCCGGGTCGCGGCCGCCGATGCCGGCGTCCCGCCCCTGTCGCGGGCGATGGATCCCCGCACCCTCGCGCTCCTCGACGCGCCGATCCTCCCGCTGCTCCTGCGGCTCGCCTGGCCGAACGTCCTCGTCATGCTGGCGCAGGCCGCGACCGGGCTGATCGAGACCTGGTTCGTCGGCCGGCTCGGGACGGACGCGCTGGCCGGCATGGCGCTCGTCTTCCCCGGCGTGATGCTGATGCAGATGCTGTCCGCCGGCGCGATCGGGGGCGGCATCTCGTCCGCGACCGCCCGCGCCCTCGGCCGCGGCGACCGCCGGCAGGCGGATGCGGTGCTGCTCAACGCGCTCGTCATCAACGGCGTCGTCGGCGCGCTGTTCGCGGTCGGCGTGCTGCTGTTCGGGCGTCCACTCTACCGGGCGCTCGGCGGCTCGGGCGGCGCGATCGAGGCGGCGCTCGCCTATTCGAACGTGGTGTTCGCCGGCAACGTGCTCCTCTGGGTCATGAACGCGCTCGCGAGCAGCATCCGGGGAACCGGGAACATGCTGGTCCCGGCCCTCGTCCTCTGCGGCGGGGTCGTCCTGCTCCTCCCGCTCTCGCCCCTCCTGATCTTCGGCTACGGCCCGTTTCCCGGCTACGGCATCGCGGGAGGCGGGATCGCGCTCGTCCTCTTCTACGCGGCCGGAACCGCGATCCTCGCCTGGTACTGCCTCCGGCGGGGCGTCGTGCGGATGCGCTGGGTGCGTCCGTCCTGGGCCGTCTCGCGCGAGATCCTGCGCGTCGGCGCCTTCGGGTCGATCTCGTCCCTCCAGACGAACGTCGTCATCGGGGTGGCGACGGCGCTCGCGGGCTTCTACGGCGGCAACGCCGCGGTCGCGGGCTACGGCACGGGCGCGCGGCTGGAATACCTGCTCGTGCCGCTCGTCTTCGGGGTGGGCGCGCCTCTCGTCGCCATGGTGGGCACCAATATCGGCGCGGGGCGGAACGGCCGGGCGCTCCGGATCACCGCCTGGGGCGGAGGGCTCGCCTTCGCCATGACGGAGGCGGTCGGCCTCGCGGCCGCGATATGGCCCGGCGCCTGGCTGTCGCTGTTCGACCGCGACCCGGCCATGGTTGCGGCCGGCTCGGATTATCTTCGGGCCGCAGGACCGTTCTACGGGTTCTTCGGTCTCGGACTTTCCCTCTACTTCGCCTCGCAGGGCGCGGGGCGCCTGTTGTGGCCGCTCGCCGCGGGCTTCGTCCGGATGGTCGTGGCGCTGGGCGGCGGCTGGGCGCTCCTCGCGTCGACCGGCTCGTTCAGGCTGTTCTCGGCCGCGATCGGGGCCGGGATGCTCCTCTACGGCCTGATCATCGCGGCGGCCGTCGCGCGCGGAACCTGGTTCCGTGAGGTCCCCGGGCCGGCGGCCCCGGCCGCGCTCGCGGCGGGGGAGCCTCTTGCCGCTCTGTCGCCGGCTCCGTAGCGTTCTCCCGAAAGGAGTCGCGATGCACCCGGACGACAAGCTGGCCGAACTCGGCCTCACCCTCCCCGAGCTCCCCACCCCGCTCGCCACCTACGTGTCCTACAAGCGCGACGGCGACATCGCCTACCTGTCCGGCCAGGGGCCGCGCCGGCCCGACGGGTCCTACCCGACCGGCAAGGTGGGGCGGGACGTCTCCGTGCACGACGCCTACGGACACGCCAGGATCGTCGGGCTCGGGCTTCTCGCGGCCGCGAAGGCAGTGGCGGGAGATCTCGGAAAGGTGGAGATCCTGAAGGTGCTCGGGATGGTGAACGCCGCCCCGGACTTCGCCGAGCAGCCGGCGGTCATCAACGGCTGCTCCGACCTGTTCGTGGCGGTGCTGGGCGAGCGGGGCAAGCACGCCCGCTCCGCCGTCGGGTTCGGCTCGCTCCCGAACGGCATGACGGTCGAGATCGAGGCCGTGATCCGCATCCACCCATGAGCGCGGCCGCCGTCACGAAGGACGTCGCGCGCGAGTTCGGCACTCCCGTGGCGATGGTCGATCTCGACGTGGTCGACCGCAACATCCGGCGCGTCCAGGCGGCCTGCGACGCGGCCGGGCTCGCGAACCGGCCGCACATCAAGACGCATAAGAGCCCGATGGTCGCGGCCATGCAGCGCGAGGCGGGCGCGTCCGGCATCACGTGCCAGAAGCTCGGCGAGGCGGAGGTCTTCGCCGCGGCCGGCCACCTGGACATCCTGATCAGCTACAACCTCATGGGCCGGGACAAGATCGACCGGCTCGCGGCCCTGATGCCGAAGGCGAGGCTGACGGTCGCGGCCGACAACCCGGTGACGGTCGCGGCCCTGTCGGAGGCGGCCGAGAAGGCCGGCCGCACGCTTCCCGTCGTCGTCGAATGCGATACCGGGCGCAAGCGCGCGGGCGTCGAGAGCGTCGGCGAGGCGGTC
Source organism: uncultured Methylobacteriaceae bacterium (assembly GCA_937872715.1). GTDB lineage: Bacteria > Pseudomonadota > Alphaproteobacteria > Rhizobiales > Beijerinckiaceae > Enterovirga. The sequence continues at coordinate 31,322 of CALMTJ010000114.1, read as the reverse complement.
GGGCTCGCGGCCGGGATCGCGGCCTCGCCGGGGCTCGCCTTCGCGGGCTTCCTCCTTTATCCGCCCGAGACCGCGATGGCGGAGACGCAGGCGTTCCTCGACAAGGCGTCGCTCGGCGTCCGGGAACTCGGCCTCGAACCCGCCATCGTGTCGACCGGCGGCACGCCGAATCTCGCCCATCTCGGCCGGATCAAGGGCGCGACCGAACATCGACCCGGCACCTACGTGTACAACGACCGCATGACGATGGCCGCGGGCGCCGCGACGCTCGCCGATTGCGCGCTCAGCGTCGTCACGACCGTCGTGAGCCGCGCCACGTCCGCGCGCGGCATTCTCGATGCCGGATCGAAGAGCCTGACGGCCGATCTCGGCACGCTCGACGGCTACGGCTTCGTCCGCGAGCATCCGAACGCCCGCATCCACGCGCTGGCCGAGGAGCACGGCTTCCTCGACCTGTCGCGCTGCGAGGCCCCGCCCGCCATCGGCGACGTGGTGAGCGTCGTGCCGAACCACGTCTGCGTCGTCGTGAATCTCATGGACTCGCTCGTCGCCGTGCGGGGAGGGAAGATCGTGGGCGAGATCCCGGTCGCGGCGCGGGGCCGCATCCGCTGACCGGACGGTCTCCGCACTCCGGCTTCACACGGGCCTTGCGCATGCCGTAAGGAGCAGGCGCAGGACGAGGGTCGTCATGGATGCGATGCGACAGGCGCCGAAGCTCGTGACCGTGTTCGGCGGCTCGGGCTTTCTCGGGCGCCACGCGGTTCGGGCGCTGGCCAAGCGCGGCTACCGCATCAGGGTCGCGGTACGGCGCCCCAATCTCGGCTTCTTCCTCCAGCCGCTCGGCACGGTCGGCCAGATCCAGCTCCTCCAGGCGAACCTCCGCTACCCGGATTCGATCGCCCGCGCCGTCGAGCGCGCCGACGCGGTCGTCAACTGCGTCGGCATTCTGGGCGAGAGCGGGCCGCAGACCTTCGCGGACGTGCAGGCGCAGGGCGCGAAATCCATCGCCGGAGCCGTGCCGTCCGGGACGCCGGTCATCCATGTCTCGGCGATCGGCGCGGATGCGGGCTCCGCCTCCGACTACGCCCGGTCCAAGGCGGCGGCGGAGGCCGCGATGATGTCGCGGCATCCCGACGCCGTCCTGCTGCGTCCCTCCGTGATCTTCGGGCCGGGCGACAGCTTCCTCAACCGCTTCGCGTCGCTCGCCCGAGCGCTCCCTGTCCTGCCGATCGCCGGAGCGGACAGCCGTTTCCAGCCCGTCTTCGCGGGCGACGTCGCCGAGGCGATCGCCCAGGCGGTCGACGGACGCGTTCCGGGCGGCCGCACCTACGAGCTCGGAGGCCCGCAGGTCCTGACCCTGCGCGAACTCGTCCAGCTCGTCCTCGACGTGACCGAGCGCCGGCCCGCGATCATCGCCCTTCCGCAGCCGGCCGCCATGCTTCAGGCGCGCCTCCTCGAGATCGTGGACGGGCTGACTTTCGGGCTTCTGCCGGACGAGCTCAAGCTGACCCGCGATCAGGTCACGCTGCTGGCGTCCGACAATGTGGTGTCGGAACCGGCGAAACGCGACGGCCGGACGCTCGAAGGGCTCGGGATCGAGCCCCGGGCGATGGGCGCGATCGTGCCGGAATACCTGATACGCTATCGCAAGACCGGCCAGTTCGACCTGGAACGGGCGACCTGACGCCGGCTCACGGGACAGAAGGGGAGAAACGGGATGAGGACGGTCGGGCATTTCATCGGCGGCAAGCACGTGGAGGGCCGTTCGGGCCGGTTCGCGGACTTGTTCGAGCCGATGACCGGGGAGACGACCGGTCGCGTCGCGCTGGCGTCGGCGGCCGAGCTCCGGGAGGCGGTGGAGAACGCCAAGGCGGCGCAGGTCGCCTGGGGAAGCACGAACCCGCAGCGCCGCGCCCGCGTGATGATGCGCTTCCTCGACCTCGTTCAGGCGGAATACGACAGCCTGGCCGAGCTTCTCGCCCGCGAGCACGGCAAGACGGTCCCGGACGCGAAGGGCGACATCCAGCGCGGTCTCGAGGTGGTCGAGTTCGCCTGCGGCATCCCGCACCTCATGAAGGGCGAGTACACGGAAGGGGCGGGGCCGAACATCGACATCTACTCGATGCGCCAGCCGCTGGGCGTGGTGGCCGGCATCACGCCCTTCAACTTCCCGGCCATGATCCCGATGTGGAAGTTCGGCCCGGCCATCGCCTGCGGCAACGCCTTCATCCTGAAGCCGTCCGAGCGGGACCCCGGCGTCCCGATGCGGCTCGCCGAGCTGATGATCGAGGCGGGGCTGCCGGCCGGCATCCTCAACGTCGTGAACGGCGACAAGGAGGCCGTCGACGCGATCCTGGACAACCGGGACATCAAGGCGGTCGGCTTCGTCGGCTCCTCGCCGATCGCCCAATACATCTACAGTCGGGCGGCCGCGACCGGCAAGCGCGCGCAGTGCTTCGGCGGCGCCAAGAACCACATGATCATCATGCCGGATGCCGACATGGACCAGACCGTCGACGCGCTCATCGGCGCCGGCTACGGCTCGGCCGGCGAGCGCTGCATGGCGATCTCCGTCGCCGTCCCGGTCGGGCAGGCGACGGCGGACAGGCTCGTCGAGAAGCTGATCCCGCGCGTCGAGAGCCTGAAAGTCGGGCCCTCGACCGACCCGTCCGCGGATTTCGGGCCGGTGGTCACGCGCGCGGCCCTCGACAGGATCAAAGGATACGTGGAGACCGGGATCGGCGAGGGCGCGAAGCTCGTGGTGGACGGGCGCGAATTCCGCCTGCAGGGCTACGAGAACGGCTTCTACATGGGCGGCTGCCTGTTCGACGAGGTGACGCCCGACATGAAGATCTACAAGGACGAGATCTTCGGCCCCGTCCTGTCCGTGGTGCGGGCGAAGGATTACGACGAGGCGCTGCGGCTGCCTTCCCAGCACGAATACGGCAACGGGGTCGCGATCTTCACCCGCGACGGCGACGCCGCGCGGGACTTCGCCGCCAAGGTCGAGGTCGGCATGGTGGGCATCAACGTGCCGATCCCGGTGCCGATCGCCTATTACACCTTCGGCGGCTGGAAGGCGTCCGGCTTCGGCGACTTGAACCAGCACGGCCCGGACTCGATCCGCTTCTACACGAAGACGAAGACCGTCACCTCCCGCTGGCCCTCCGGCGTGAAGGAGGGGGCCGAGTTCGTGATCCCGACCATGCAGTGATGCCGCACCGTAGCTCGATCGGATGAGCGCCCAGCCGAGATCCCGGATGAGCGTGGACGAGTTCGTGGTCTGGGCCGAGGGGCGGCCCGGACGTTACGAGCTCGAATCCGGCGAGGTCGTCGCGATGTCGCGGGAGCGCGTGCGTCACGCCACCGTCAGGTACGCGGTGCAGTCTGCTCTCTCCTCCGCCATCAAGGCGGCGGGGTGCCCGTGCCACATGCTTCCGGACGGCATGACCGTCAGGATCGCGCAGGATGCCGCCTACGAGCCGGACGCCCTGGTCTATTGCGGGCGCGAACTGCCCGGAGACGCCATCGAGGTTCCGGCGCCCGTCATCGTCGTCGAGGTGCTGTCTCCCAGCACCGCCCATCGGGACGTGAGCGGGAAGCTCGCCGGCTATTTCCGGCTGGCGAGCGTCGAGCACTATCTCATCGTCGATCCCGATCGGCGTCTCGTCGTGCATCATGCCCGGGGCGAAGGGGATTTCATCGCCACGCGGATCATCTCCGAAGCGCTCGTGACCCTCACGCCCCCCGGTTTGAGCCTCGACGTCACCTCCCTGTTTCCGGTCCCGTCTCCGGAATGAGCAGGCGGTCCGGCACGTTCCCGCTCGTGGCGCTAGCGCTGCTGCAAGCCGCGGGCGCGCAAGCCGCTTGCGTCGTCCCGGTCCCGCCCGACGCGGCCGCGAGGCCGATCAGGCCCGACCTTCCGGCGAAAGGACCTTGCGTCGACGCCAAGGTTGGGACGGCCGGCTGCCTCGGCTGGGAGAGCTACAAGTACAACGAGGAGATCCGCGCCTATAACGACAAGGCGGCCACCTTCCAGAGGGCCGCACAGGCTTATGTCGACCGGCTGAACGCCTACGTGAAGGGGAGCGCCGACTACGCGCAGTGCGAGGTGAAGGCGCTGCAATGATGACGTGCGGCCCGCGGTCGGTTATCGACTCTGATAGCAGGAGTGCTGAACGTGGGGCAGGTCCTGATCAGGAACGTCGACGACGACACCGTAGAGAGCTATCGGCAGAAGGCCAAGATCAAGGGCATCTCGCTCGAACAGGAGCTTCGAAACCCGCTGGACGCGCACCCTCCGTTCACGCCAGCCGAGCGAGTCGCGATGATCCGCCTCAATCACGCTCGACACCAGGATATCCAGCCAGCCCTGTCGCTCGACGATATCCGGGATGGATCGGAGTAACCGACAGGTTGGTCGTCGACGCGAGCGTGGCGGTGACATGGTTCGTTCGTGAAGACGGGTCAGACGAGGTCCGCGTTGTGGCCGAGAGCGGGGCTCGCCTTCTTGCTCCGGTTTTCATACGCCTTGAGGTCGCAAGCGCGCTGTCCAAGAAGAACCGTGCCAGCCTTGTCCCGCTGGAGGAGATCGAGGTCTGCTTGCGCCAACTGCCTCGTTTGTTCGACGAGTTGATCGACCTCGACGCCATCTACGATCGCCTTTCATCGAGGCGGCTCGCCAGCGACGGTCCGCGCTCGTGACCGGCGACCTGCGCCTGCTCAGCAAGGTCGGCTCCTCCGTCACCGGCCTGGGCGCCGTGTCGCCGGCCGATTGGCACGCTGCCGTCCGATGAACCTCTTCGCTCTCCCGGACGACCAAGTCGCGATCCGCGACATGGCGCGCGACTTCGCGGCGGAGCGGATCGCCCCCTTTGCGCTCAAGTGGGACGAGGACAAGCACTTTCCGGTCGAGACGATGCGGGAGGCGGCGGCGCTCGGCATGGGCGGCGTCTATATCCGGGATGATGTGGGCGGGTCGGGGCTGTCCCGGCTGGATGCGGCCCTGATCTTCGAGGCGCTGGCGACCGGGTGCCCGACCGTCTCCGCCTTCATCTCCATCCACAACATGGCATCGTGGATGATCGACCGGTGGGGCACGGACGAGCAGCGCAGGCGTTGGCTGCCCGGGCTCTGCACGATGGAGCTTATCGCTTCCTACGCGCTCACCGAGCCCGGCTCCGGCTCGGACGCGGCGGCGCTCCGCACGACGGCCAGGCGGGACGGCGATCATTACGTGCTGAACGGCTCGAAGCAGTTCATCTCCGGCGCCGGTGCGGGCGACCTTTACGTCGTGATGGTCCGCACGGGCGCCGACGGGCCGAACGGCATCTCGACATTCGTCGTGGAGGGCGAGACCCCGGGCCTCACCTTCGGGCCGAACGAGCGCAAGATGGGCTGGAACGCGCAGCCGACCCGGCAGGTCGTGTTCGCCGATTGCCGGGTGCCGGCCGCCAACCTGCTCGGCGAGGAGGGGATCGGCTTCCGCATCGCCATGGCCGGCCTCGACGGCGGGCGCCTCAACATCGGGGCCTGCTCGCTCGGCGGCGGGCAGGCCGCGCTCGACAAGGCGCTCGCCTACATGCGGGAGCGAAAGGCCTTCGGGAAGCGGCTCGACGAGTTTCAGGCGCTCCAGTTCCGCCTGGCCGACATGGCGACGGAACTCGCCGTCGCCCGCACCTTCCTGTACGCGGCAGCGGCCGGCTACGATCGCGGCGACCCGGACGCGACGCAACGCTGCGCCATGGCCAAGCGCTTCGCGACGGATGCCGGCTTCAACGTCGCGAACGACGCCCTGCAACTGCACGGCGGCTACGGCTACCTCGCCGAATACGGGATCGAGAAGATCGTCCGCGACCTCCGGGTCCACCAGATCCTGGAGGGTACGAACGAAATCATGCGGGTGATCGTCGCCCGCGGCCTGATCGGGGGGTGAGCAGGCGTGCGGGAAAGTTCGGCTTGATCTCGCGGTTGACGAACCCGCCAATCGAGGCGGACGCGAGGAGCTCGGCATGCAAGGCGGCCGGCACGCCGGCATATACGTAGCGGGCGCCGCCCGAGAAGGTGACGATCAGGTCGTTCCGCTCGGCATCGTGCTCGACCGCCTCGACGGCGCTGGACTCGACACGGGGCAAGCCTTGTCTCCCCAATCGCGTTCTGTCTTGAGAACAGAAAATACGGGAGGATCGTTCATGTCCCTCATCGCCTTCGTCGGGCTCGGCAACATGGGCGGGCCGATGGCCGCGAACCTCGTCCGGGCCGGGCACCACGTCACCGGCTTCGACCTCGTACCCTCCTCGCTCGAGGCCGCGGAGGCGGACGGGATCGCGATCGCGAACTCGGCCCGGGAGGCCGTCGCCGGCGCCGAGATCGTCCTCACCATGCTGCCGGCCGGCAAGCACGTGCTGGCCGTCTGGACGGACATCCTGCCGGCCGCCGCGGACGGCGCGCTCCTGATCGATTGCTCCACGATCGATGTCGAGAGCGCCCGGGCCGCGCACGTCATGGCCGGGAAGCGCGGCGTGCTCTCGCTCGATGCGCCCGTCTCCGGCGGCACGGTGGGAGCCCGGGACGCGACCCTCACCTTCATGGTCGGCGGCTCGGCCGACGCCTTCGCGGCCGGGGAACCGGTCCTGGCGAGGATGGGTCGCCGCGTCGTCCATTGCGGCGAGGCCGGGTCCGGGCAGGCCGCCAAGATCTGCAACAACATGATCCTCGGCATCACCATGATCGGCATCTCGGAAGCCTTCGTGCTGGGCGAGAAGCTCGGGCTCGGCCATCAGGCGCTGTTCGACGTCGCATCCACCTCGTCGGGCTCCTGCTGGGCGCTGACGACGCATTGCCCGGTGCCGGGGCCGGTCCCGACGAGCGCCGCCAATAACGGCTATAAGCCGGGCTTCGCGACCGACCTCATGCTGAAGGATCTGAACCTCTCGCAGGAGGCGGCCCGGTCGGCCGGCGCTGCGACGCCGCTCGGCGCAGAGGCCGCGTCCCTCTACCGGGAATTCCAGGGCGGCGGGAACGGCGGCGTCGATTATTCGGGGATCATCGCATTCCTCCGCGAGCGGGCAGGCTGAAGGTCCGCCGTTCGCGCGGCCGCTCCGATCCGCTACAACGGGGCATGGACGCGCTTCCCACCCGGTCCGATCCAGCCCGCGAGGCGGCGGCGCTGCTTCGGCGCCTCGGCTTCGCGGTCCTGACGGTCGCCCTGCCGGCCGCCGCGCTCCTGACCCGCAGGGCGGTGGTGCTGCTCCTGCCGATCGGCGCGACGCTCCTTGTCCTGGCCGGCATGCTGGACGGCACGTCCCGTCCGTCCCGGGCGACCTTGGCTCGGGCGCTCTCTTCCATCCCGGCCGTCTCGCTCGCCTTCGGGCTCGCCTGGGCGGCCGTGTCGCTCGCCTGGACACCCGCGCCCGCTGCCTCGGGCGAGCGGTTCGGCAGCCTGATCGGCGGCGTGGCGCTGGCACTTGCCGCCTTTCTGGCCCTGCCGGACCGCATGCGGTCGTCGAACCTCTACCTCGTTCCGATCGGGACCGCGTTCGCGGCCTTGCTGGCGATCGCCATCCTGGCCTTGCGGTTCGGCGTAGTCGGTCCGGACGATGACGGCCGCAACATGGAACGGGGCGTGTCCGTGATCGTCCTGTTCGCCTGGCCGTCCCTGGCTTGGCTCCGCTCGCGCGGTCGAGACCGGGAAGCGGCGGGGCTCGCGGCCGCGGTGGCGGTCGCGGCGCTGCTCGCGCCGGATGCGACCGCCTCCGTCGCCTTCTCCGTCGGCGCCCTGGCCTATCTGGCGACGGCCCTGTCCGGCCGCGCCGGCGCGGCCGCGATCGCCGTCGGGGCGGTTCTGCTGCTCCTCTTCCCGGCGGCGTCGGTCGTGCTGTCGCGTTCCGGCGCGCCGGATCCCGGAAGCTGGCGGTACGCGGTCGAGACCTGGGCCGACGCGATGGCGGTCGAGCCCTTGAGACTCGTCACCGGCCACGGCTTCGGCGCGTTCGGGCGCGACCGCATGATGGGCAGCCTGCCGGCCGGCGTGCCGGACACGTCCTTCTTCCAGCTCTGGTACGAACTCGGCCTCCTCGGTGCCGTGGCGGCCGCGAGTGCGCTCGCGGCCGGTCCGCTGGCCGCCCGGGAGAGCTATGGCGCCATCCTGCCTGGGGTGGTCGCGACCTTCGGGACGGCACTCGCCCTGGCGGCGGCCGGCACCGGCACCGGGCAGGCCTGGTGGCCCGGCACGATCGGGATCGTGCTGCTCCTGTTCGTGGCCGTCCGGCGAGGCCAGTTCCGGACCCGCCGGCCCCGGGCAGGACCGCGCGGGTTGAACCTTGCGGCCGCATCGACGAAGGCGTGAGACCTCTCAGGGAGCCGTTCCGTGACCCGCGCCAATCTCAGCATCAACTCCGACCGCCTGTGGGCGACCATCCTGGAGACGGCCGAGATCGGCGGCACTCCTAAGGGCGGCGTGTGCCGGCTCGCGCTGACGGAGGAGGACCGTCGCGTGCGCGACTGGTTCGCGGCGGCCTGCCGCGAGGCGGGGCTCGAACTCGCGGTCGATTCCATGGGGTCGATGTTCGCCACCCGGCCCGGACGCGACATGACGAAGGCGCCGGTCGCGATCGGCTCCCATCTCGACACGCAGCCGACGGGCGGCAAGTTCGACGGCATCCTGGGCGTGCTGGCCGGTCTCGAGATCGCCCGCACCTTGAACGAGGCGGATATCGAGACGGACGCGCCGCTCATGGTGGTGAACTGGACGAACGAGGAGGGCGCCCGTTTCGCTCCCGGGATGATCGCGTCCGGCGTTTATTCCGGCGAGGTCGACATGGCCTTCGCCCTCGGGCGTCCCGACCGGGACGGGGTGCGGTTCGGCGATGCGCTGGAGGCGATCGGCTATCGCGGGACGGAGCCGGTCGGCGAGCGGCGCTTCTCGGCGATGCTGGAGCTCCATATCGAGCAGGGCCCGATCCTTGAGGCGGACGGGAAGACGATCGGGATCGTGACGGCCGGCAAGGGCTCGGTCTGGGCGGATGGGCGCGTGCTCGGCAAGGACAGCCATGCCGGCTCGACGCCAATGCCGATGCGCCGCGATGCGCTCACGGCCTTCTCCGAGTTCGCGCTCGCGGTGGAGCGCATCGCCCGGGAGCATGGTCCGGACGGCGTCGGCACCATCGGCGTCGCGGAGGCGCTCCCGGCCTCCCGCAACACCATCCCGGGCGAGATGCGGTTCACCCTCGAATACCGCCATCCGGAACGGGCGATGCTGGACAGCATGGACCGGGCGATCGCCTCCGCCGCCTCCGCGGTCGCGTCCGCGCGAGGCGTGTCGATCGGCATCGACAGGATCTGGCGCAAGGACCCGGTCAGCTTCGATCCGCGGATCTGCCGAGCCGTGGAGGCGGCCGCGGCGGAACTCGGCCTGCCTGCCCGGACGATCACCTCGGGCGCCGGTCACGACGCGTTCTTCGCGGCGACCGTCGCCCCGACCGCCATGATCTTCGTGCCCTGCAAGGACGGCGTCAGCCACAACGAGGAGGAGAGCGCCACCCAGGCCGATTGCGCGGCCGGCGCCAACGTCCTCCTCAGGGCCGCGCTGGCGCTCGCCGGTTGACCGTCAGCCGGGCTGGAGGGCCGCCATGGTCATGCGGTCCGGGCCGAGATCCTCGATCTGCTCCACGGCCAGCAGCTCCGAGAGGCGGACGCGCGCGCGGTTGACGCGGCTCTTCACCGTGCCGATGGCGCAGCCCATGATGGAGGCCGTCTCCTCGTAGGAGAAGCCCTGCGCGCCGACGAGCAGCAACGCCTCGCGCTGGTCCGGCGCGAGGCGGGCGAGGGCGGCACGGAAGTCGTTCATGTCCGCCCGCCCGTCCTGCTCGGGCAGGCTCGACAGCCTGCCGGCATAGGCGCCGTCGACGTCCTCCACCTCCCGCTTCCCCTTCCTGAGATTGGAGAAATAAAGGTTGCGCAGGATCGTGAAGAGCCAGGCGTTCAGGTTCGTGCCGCGCTCGAACCTGTCGATCGCGCCCCAGGCCCGCATGATCGTGTCCTGGACGAGATCGTCGGCCTTGTCAACGTTCCCGCACAGGGAGATCGCGAACGCCCGGAGGCTTGGAAGCGCCGCGAGCATCTGGTCGCGGATCGCCGGTTCGACAGCCATTGAACCCTGTGCCTGTTCGACCGCGCCCGGACGGCGAGGCTTTGACCGCGAATATAGGCCGTTCGCGCCCGGTTTGCAGCAGCCCCCCACGGTCATTTCGGCACGAGGACGATATCCGCGCAGGCTTTCTGAAAGGCCGCCATGACGTGCTTGAAGGACCGGATCGCCTCGCCCTCCTGGCGGCTTGCATCCGGTTTCAGCATGAACAGGAGGAAGGAACGGCCGGTCACCTCGTATTGCTCTCCGAATCCGAAGCTCGGCGGGGCGTCGAGCTCCGGCTGGTTGGTGTCGACGAGGCAGTCCCATTCCCGGCCGCCGGGAGCGTCCGGAAGGGTGAAGTTCACCACGTCGTGATAGGCGTTCAGCACGAGGAGCAAGGTCGCATCCGTACCCGGCCGCCGGATGCCGCTCGGCTGGGCCCGGCCGTCGAGCAGGACGGCCATGCAGCGTGCGTTCCCGTCGCTCCAGCTCTCGTCCGTCATCTCCCTGCCGTCCGGCGTGAGCCACGTCGCATCCTTCACGCCGAGCGTCTCGTCGTGCTGACCGGTCAGGAACCGCCCGCGCCGCAGCATCGGAAGTGCCTGCCGGATGGCGATCAGCTTCTGCGTGAACTCGGCCAGCGCCACGCCTTCCTCGTCGAGGGCCCAATCGATCCAGCCGATCTCGCTGTCCTGGCCGTAGGCGTTGTTGTTGCCGCCCTGCGTGCGCGAGAACTCGTCCCCGGCGAGCAGCATGGGCGTGCCGCGCGACAGGAACAGCGTCGCGAGGAAGTTGCGCATCTGGCGGAGTCGTATCTCGTGGATCGTCGGATCGTCCGTCGGACCCTCGACCCCGTAATTGTACGACAGGTTGTCCGAATGGCCGTCGCGGTTATTTTCGCCGTTCGCCTCGTTGTGCTTGTCGTTGTACGAGACGAGGTCGCGAAGCGTGAAACCGTCATGAGCCGTGATGAAGTTCACGGACGCCCAGGGCTTCCGGCCGCGCTTGTTGAACTTGTCGGCCGAGCCCGTGAGCCGTGACGCCATCTCGGGCACCTGGGCGTCGTCTCCCTTCCAGAACGCCCGGACGGTATCGCGGTACCGGTCGTTCCACTCGGCCCAACCCGGCGGGAAGCCGCCGACCTGGTAGCCGCCCGGCCCGCAATCCCACGGTTCGGCGATCAGCTTGACGGAGGACAGGACCGGGTCCTGCCGGCAGGAATCGAGGAAGCCGCCGCCCTCGTCGAAGCCTTCGGGCTCGCGGCCGAGGATCGTCGCGAGATCGAACCTGAACCCGTCGACCCGCATCTCGCTCGCCCAATAGCGGAGCGAATCCGTCACCATCTGCAGGACGCGCGGATGGGAGAGGTTCAGCGTGTTCCCCGTGCCGGTGTCGTTGATGTAGTAGCGGCGCCGATCGGGCAGAAGGCGATAGTAGGAGGCGTTGTCGATGCCCTTGAACGAGAGGGTCGGCCCCATCTCGTTGCCTTCGGCCGTGTGGTTGTAGACCACGTCCAGGATGACCTCGATCCCGGCATCGTGGAACTTCGCCACCATCTCCTTGAACTCGTTGACGAAGGGCGTCGCCATGTAGCGCGGCTGCGGGGCGAAGAAGCCGATCGTGTTGTAGCCCCAGTAGTTCCGCAGACCCTTCGCCAGCAGGAAGTCGTCGTCCACGTAGGCGTGAACGGGCATGAGCTCGACCGAGGTGACGCCGATGCTCTTGACGTAGTCGAGGACCTCCCTGACGCCGAGCCCGGAGAAGGTGCCGCGAAGACCTTCCGGCACGGCCGGATGACGCATCGTGTAGCCGCGGACATGCGTCTCGTAGAAGATCGTCCGCTCCCACGGGATGCGGGGCCGCTCGCCGCGTCCCCAGGTGAAGGCCGGCTCGATCACCCGGCATTTCGGCATGAAGCGGGCGCTGTCGCGGTCGTCGAAGGTCGTGTCGTCTGATCCCGCCCGGTAGCCGAAGACGGCCGGGTCCCAGGTCAGCTCGCCCACGATCTGCTTCCCGTAAGGGTCGAGCAGGAGCTTGTTCGGGTTGAAGCGGTGTCCCGCATCGGGCTCGTAGGGGCCGTGGACCCGGTACCCGTAGACCGTCCCGGGACGGGCGTCCGGAAGATAGCCGTGCCACACCTCGTCCGTGTATTCCGGCAGCTCGATCCGCTCCAGCTCCGTCTCGCCGTTCTCGTCGAACAGGCACAGCTCCACCTTCGTGGCATTGGCGGAGAAGAGCGCGAAATTGACGCCGAGCCCGTCCCAATGGGCGCCGTTCGGATGCGCCACGCCCTCCTGCACGCGCGAACGGCGCATGATCTGCGGGCCGGACGCGGCGGCGCCGGACGAGCTCTCGGATGAAGCCATGAGGAGGTTCCGGGGATGAGTCAGGGGCATGAACGCCGCGCCCCCGATTTGGCTCCGGGGAGCCGTGTGCGGCGCACCTAAACCAAGACCGGAGATCGTCCGGTCGCCAAGGTTGCCTTCGCGGCCCGTCCCGAGGCATCACCGGCTGACATGCGCGAGTAAGGGGTCAGCGATGCGCGTTGCGATGGTCGGCACCGGCTATGTCGGGCTCGTATCCGGGGCCTGCTTCTCGGATTTCGGGCACGAGGTGGTCTGCGTCGACAAAGATGGAGCGAAGATCGAGGCGCTCCGGTCGGGCCGCGTGCCGATCTTTGAGCCCGGCCTGGAGGAGCTCGTCGCCACGAACGTGAGGGCCGGCCGGCTGTCCTTCACGACGGAACTCGCGGGCGCGGTCTCGGGCGCGGATGCGGTCTTTATCGCGGTCGGCACGCCGTCGCGCCGAGGGGACGGGTTCGCGGACCTGTCCTTCGTCTACGCGGCCGCGCGCGAGATCGCGGGCTCGCTGTCGGGCTACACGGTCATCGTGACCAAATCGACGGTGCCGGTCGGCACGGGAGACGAGGTCGAGCGCATCGTCCGGGAGGCCCGCCCGGACGCGGATTTCGCGGTGGTGTCGAACCCCGAATTCCTTCGCGAAGGCGCCGCCATACAGGATTTCAAGCGGCCGGACCGCATCGTCATCGGCGCCGAGGACGAGCGGGGCGCCCGAGCCGTCAGCGATCTCTACCGCCCGCTCTACCTGAACCAGGCCCCGATCCTGGTCACGGGCCGGCGCACCGCCGAGCTCACCAAATATGCCGCCAACGCGTTCCTGGCGACCAAGATCACGTTCATCAACGAGATCGCGGACCTGTGCGAGCGGGTCGGCGCCGACGTGCAGCAGGTGGCGCGCGGGATCGGGCTCGACAACCGGATCGGCTCGAAATTCCTCCATGCCGGGCCGGGCTACGGGGGGTCGTGCTTCCCGAAGGACACGGTCGCGCTCATGAAGACCGCGCAGGATCACGGGTCGCCGATGCGCCTCGTCGAGACGGTCGTGGCCGTGAACGATCAGCGCAAGCGCGCCATGGCCCGGAAGGTCATCGCCGCCTGCGGGGGAAGCGTCAGGGGCAAGCGGATCGCGCTGCTCGGGCTGACCTTCAAGCCGAACACGGACGACATGCGGGACGCGCCCTCTCTCGCCATCGCGTCCGCCCTCCAGGATGCCGGCGCCGCGGTCACGGCCTACGACCCGGAAGGGACCGAGCAGGCCCGTCCCCTCCTGCCGGACGTGGAGTTCGCAACCGATCCCTATGGCTGCGCGCAGGGCGCCGACGCGGTGGTCCTGGTCACGGAATGGGACGAGTTCCGGGCTCTGGACCTGAAGCGCCTGCGGGCGTCGCTCGGGAGCCCCGTGCTGATCGACCTACGCAACGTGTATCCGCCGGACGAGATGGAGCGGCACGGCTTCGTGTATGTCAGCATCGGGCGGGCCGACCGAGCGCCGCTCGGCCCGGAGGAGCCGGACGGCGTGCCGGCCCAGCCCGCCCGCGTGCTGGACGAGGCGAGGTGACGGTCCCGCCCGTTCTCGTCACGGGAGCGGCGGGGTTCATCGGCTATCATCTGGCGGAGAGGCTGCTGGCCGACGGGCGCGCGGTCGTCGGGATCGCCCGGTTCAGCCCCTATTACTCCCCCGCCCTGAAGGAGGCGCGGTTCTCCCGCCTTCAGGCTCAGCCGGGCTTTCGCGGGATCCGGCTCGACCTCGCCGATCCCGTCGCGGTCAGGACGCTGTTCGCGGAGCACCGCTTCGCCGAGGTGGCGCATCTCGCCGCGCAGCCGGGTGTCCGGCACGCGCTCACGCATCCGGAGCAATACGGCGCCGACAACCTGACGGCGTTCCTGAACGTGATCGAGGCCTGTCGGCACGCCGCCGTGCGGCACCTCGTCTACGCCTCCTCCTCCTCCGTCTACGGCGCGAACCGGAAGCTGCCCTTCTCGGAGGACGACCCCGTCGAGCAGCCGATCAGCCTCTACGCCGCCACGAAGCGCGCGAACGAGCTGATGGCGCATAGCTACGGCCACCTCTTCGGGCTCCCGACGACGGGGCTGCGCTTCTTCACGGTTTACGGACCCTGGGGCCGGCCGGACATGGCGATCTGGCGCTTCACGGAGCGGATCGCCCGCGACGAGCCGATCGAGGTCGCCGCCGGCGGCAGGGTGGTGCGGGACTTCACCTATGTCGACGACGTGGTCGAAGGGCTCGTGAGGGTCCTGTCCGACCCACCGGGCGGCGGGAAGGGCCCGCCGAGCCGCGTCCTGAACATCGGCGGCGACCGGCCGGCCGATCTCGACCGCGTGGTCGCCCTGATCGAGGCCGCGCTCGGGACGCGGGCGATCCGTCGCGACATACCGCTGCCGGCCGGTGACGTGGCCGAGACCCGGGCCGATACGAGCCGGCTCGCGGCGCAGTGCGGCTTCATCCCGGCGACGCCGCTCGAGATCGGCATACCGCGTTTCGTCGAATGGCACGTCGCGTTCCAGCGCGGCTTGACAAGCGCCACGCTCTAAGAATATAAACCTAGAACGGTGGACAGGTTCGGCTGAGCCCGACCGACGCCGTTCCCGGACGGTCCGGTCAGCGCGTCGCCGAAAGGCCGCCGGCCGGTCTGCGGACATCCCCACACATGGCCGCGTCTCGGCGGCAAGCGAGGCACCCGATGGCGAAGCTGCGTGTCGAATTCACGAATGTCGGAGGCGCGCGCGGACGCCTCGGCGGACAGGTCGATCTGCGGGAGGCCGAACCGGTCGGCTCCGTCACCCTGGACGTGGGCACGTCCGCGACCTCCGTCGGGACGCAACCCGCGGTGCCGACGGGCCGCGGCACAGTCTTCGCCGAACTGCTCGCGGTCGACGCCCCCATCTACGTCGACATCGCGGCCGTCCCCGACCCGACCGTCGAGCCGCGCCTCCTCCTCCTGCCCGGGCGGTCGCAGCGCGTCCACGTGGTCGCCGGGCAGACGATCTCGGCCGTGGTCTCCACCTCCGACCTGCCCTTCGCGTCGGACCCCTGTGCCGTCCTGCTGACGGATCGGTCGGGGAGTGTCGCGGCGGCCGGCGCGGCTCAGCAGGCCTGCGCGGCCAATTCCTCGCGCAAGATCCTCCTCGTGGCGAACCCGGATGCGGCGAACGCCTTCTGGTTCCGGACGGATGGGGCGGCCAGCGCGGGGGCCGGAAGCCTGCAGGTCGGGCCGGGCGGCGCCTTCATCTTCGACAAGGTGGTGCCGAGCGGCGCCGTGTCGATCCTGGGGCCGGTCTCGGGCCAGCCCTTCACCGTGAAGGAGGCGTGACATGGCAGCGATCGTAAGCTCACGCACCGTTCTCCGCGAGACGATCGGTGCCCGCCTCCGGCGGGTCGCGGCAGCGGGCCCGGGATCGGCCGCCGCCATGCCGACGGGCGCCCCGGCGCTCTCCTCGACCACCACGCTACCGGCCGCGCTGACGCAGTCGAAGCCGGTCGCGTCCTCCGCCCTGCCGGCCGGCATCCGGACCTATGGCGGCAAGGTCGTGTTTCCCTATGCCGACACGGCCAAGTTCCCGGCGAGCTGGGAGGGGACGGGCGGCACCGGCAATAGCGGGGGCATCGCGGACGGCGCTCCGAACGGCGAGTATTCCAATCTCGGGTTCGCGGTCGAGTTCGAGACGGATGCGCCGCTCTTCGCGGTCTCCGTCCAGAGCATCACCACGCTCGGCTGGCGGGTCACCGTGGACGGCGTCTATGCGCAGCTCGCCCCGGTCGCGATGGTGGCGAACGGCGTCAACCTCTGCGTGGTCGACTTCACCGGTACGGCGACGCCGCGCCAGCGCCGCCTCATCCGCTACGAGGGGTCGAAGGCGGGCACCTTCCGGGGCCTCTATCTCGGGGCGCAGGACCGCATCTACGAGGCGCCGCCGGTCGATTCCCTGACCATGCTGGTCGTCACGGACAGCTACGGGGATTACACGTCGGGCACGGCCGGCGTTGCGGCGCCGGCGAGCCTGTTCCACCACGCGGCGCGCCGGCTCGGCATCGCGGACCTGCGGCTCGCCGCGATCGGCGGCACCGGCTGGAAGGCCGGGACCGCCACGACGACGGGCCGCGGCCGCCTTCCCGGCGTCCAGACGGCGAACCCGTCGGCCGACCTCATCGTGACGGCGCTCGGCACGAACGACACCGACACGGCCGCGAATATCGGGGCGGAGGTGGCGCTCTACCTTGCGGACGTGAGGGTGCGATGGCCGAACGCCATCCACTTCGTGCTCGGGCCGTGGCCGAAGAACACGGGTCCGAGCGCCGCCCTGATCGCCTACGACGCGGCGATCGGGACGGCCGTGGCGGCCTTCGGCGACGCCCGGACGATGTTCATCCCGGTCTCGCCCTCGGTCGCGGAGGCCTGGACGGCGGGCACCGGCTATAACGGGTCGAACGCGACGGACCGTTCCAGCCTCGCGCAAGGGCCGGATGCGAACCACCTGAACGATCTCGGCAAGACCGACTTCGGCAACCGGCTCGCGGCCGCGATCCGGAGCCGGCTCAGCCCGGTCGTATGACCGCCCGCGACGGTTGACCGGGTGACGGGTCGGCGTAAGGACGGTCCTCCGCATCAGGGTCGATCATGGCCAAAGCCTTCGCGTCCACCTCCGACCTCTCCGAGAAGCCGGTCTCCTTCACGGAGATCGGCCCGGACCTCTACGCCTTCACGGCGCAGGGCGATCCGAATACCGGGATCATCGTGGGGGACGATGGCTGCATCGTCTTCGACGCGCAGGCGACGCCCGCCATGGCCCGGGGCGTGATCGAGCGCGTCCGCAGCGTCACGGACAAGCCGATCAAGCATGTGGTGCTGTCCCATTACCACGCCGTCCGGGTGCTCGGCGCCTCAGCCTACGGGGCCGAGCGGGTCGTCGCCTCCGCCGAGACACATCGGCTCGTCGCCGAACGCGGGCAGCAGGACTGGGATTCGGAATACGGGCGCTTCCCGCGCCTGTTCCGGGACGCGGAGAGCATCCCGGGCCTGACCTGGCCGAACCTCACCTTCACGGGCGCGATGTCGATCTATCTCGGCAAGCGGGAGGTCCGTCTCATGCAGCTCGGCGGCGGCCACACCTCGGGCGACATCGTGGCCTGGGTGCCGGACGCGAAGGTCATGCTGACCGGCGACCTCATCGAATACCACTCCGCCTGCTATTGCGGGGATGCGAAGCTCCGCGAATGGCCGGGCACCCTCGACCGTATCCTGTCGTTCCGCCCGGCGGCGGTGGTGCCGGGCCGAGGCGACGCGCTGGTCGGGTCCGGGACGGTCGCGGAGGCGGCCGCTATGACGCGCGACTTCGTCACGACGCTGTACGGCACGGCCGAGCGCTCGGTCGCCCGCGGCCAAAGCCTCCACGAGACCTTCGCGGCCGCGCGCGAGAGCATGGATCCCAAATTCTCGGGATACGCGATCTACGAGCATTGCCAGCCCTTCAACGTCGCGCGTGCCTATGACGAGGCGTCCGGCATCGACGATCCGGTGATCTGGACGGCGGAGCGCGACCGCGAGGTTTGGGCCGCGATGAACGCGTGACGTGCCCTATCCGCGGTCTTCCTCCCGTCCCGCCTCCCGGGCGAGCGCGATCGCGTCCCGAAGAACCGGGAGGCTGCCGACCTGATTGGCCAGGATCAGGACGAGGCGCGCGTTCAGGGACGAGCTCTCAGCCTCGCTGAGGCCCGCATGGCCGTCGATCAGCATCTCGTAGAAGT
>CALMTJ010000114.1:9181-13059 GCA_937872715.1 uncultured Methylobacteriaceae bacterium | reverse complement strand
AAGGGGATGGCCGCGAAACCTCGCCCGAGCAGGCCGAGCAGCCAGACCTCCCGCCCGTCCGCGTCGAGGAGCGGCGCGTCAGGGCAGGCGGAGCCGGGCCGCAGGGCGCCGCTCCCGCCCTCCGATTGGAGGGGCATCCCGGCGAGCGAGCAGGGTCGGGACAGGCGTCCCGCATTGGTGAGGGCGCGGGCGAAGGGCGCGTGGGGCGCGAGGTCGAGCACCGCGTCCCGGAACAGCCGCTCCGTACCGGTCTTCGGCGTCATGAAATTCGTGGTGCGGCTCGAATTGCGGATGTTCTCGTCCGCGCCATGCCCCCGTTCGTCCTCGTAGGACGTGACCAGCGAGGCCGGCGCGGCCCCGCGCACGACCAGCGCCAGCTTCCAGCACAGGTTGTCCACGTCCTGGATTCCGCCATTGCCGCCGCGCGCGCCGAACGGGCTCACGACATGGGCGCTGTCGCCGACGAAGATGACGCGCCCGTCGATGAACCGCTCGAGGCGGGCGCATCTGAAGGCGTAGACGGAGCACCATTCGAGCTCGAACGGCGTGTCGCCGACGACGGCCTTCACCCGCGGGATCACCCGCTCCGGCCGCCGCTCGAGATCCGGGTCGGCATCCGGCCCGAGCTGGAAATCGAGACGGAACACGTCGTCGGGTTGCCGGTGCAGGAGCGCGCTCTGGCCCGGGTGGAAGCTCGGCTGGAACCAGAACAGGCGCTCGTTCGGGAAGTCCGCCTTCATCCTCACGTCCGCGATCAGGAACCGTTCCTCGAACGTGTGGCCCTCGAAGGGGAGACCCAACATCCGCCGCACGGGGCTGCCGGCGCCGTCCGCGGCCAGAACCCAATCGGCCTCCAGGCCGTAGCGCCCGTCGGGCGTCTCGACCGACAGGAGTGCGGCATCGTCACCTCGGCGGTCGAGGGCGACCACCTTGTTCTTCCACCGGAGGTCGATCAGGTCCGGGAAATCCGCGGCCCGGTCGATCAGGTATTCCTCGACGTAATATTGCTGGAGGTTGATGAAGGCCGGCATCTTGTGGCCGGATTCCGGAAGCAGGTCGAAGTCGTAGAGCTCGCTGTCGCCGCGAAAGACGCGGCCCTTACGCCAGGTCACGCCCTTCTGCACGCAGCGGTCGCCGATCCCGAGCCGATCGAAGATCTCAAGGGTGCGTTTCGACCAGCAGATCGCCCGGCTGCCGGTCGAGACGACGTCGTTGTCGTCGAGCACGATCGTGCTCACTCCTCGGGTGGCGAGGTCGACGGCTGCCGCGAGCCCGACCGGCCCCGCCCCGACGATCACGACCGGCACCCGCTTCGTTCTCGGCGCACCGAACTCGGGCGGCCTCCTGTAGGGGTAAGGACCCGCGCGCGGAGACGACGTCGTCACGTCCATCGTTCTTCTCGTTCAGGCCTCCCGGCCACGACGGTTTGCCGGCCGCGGGCGGAGAGTCAATGCCGCCTGCCCGGTTGAATCCGGCCAGAAGCGGCGCCGAGGCAGGCCCGGCGCCGCCTCTGGTTTCAGCCTCTCAGTGCCGGGCGGCCAGACGCTCCTGGATGAAGGTCGTGAGATGCTGGAGGTCGGTGCTCGAGGTTTCGGCGCGGTTCTCGGCGTCGAACAGGCGCTCGCTCGCCTCCGTGAGCAGCTGCTGCGTCCGCTCCAGGAGTTCCGTCGAGCGTCGCTCGAGATCGTCCGCGCGGGCCCGTTCGCCGCGAGCCTGGTCCATCGCCGCTCTGACCCGCGCCTCGCTGGCGTCGAGTTCGGCCGAAAGAGCCGTGATGCGGGCCGCCTGCTCTCCTGCCAGGCGCTCGAGGGCGGCGATCGTCTCGCGGTCGGATCGGCGCTGATCGGCGACGGACGAGATCGTGTCCAGCGCCGGCTTCAGGCCTGGACGGGCCGCATGCTCCCGCCGCGGAAACGTTTTCGCGACCGCGCTCCCCGATCGGCTCGCCCGGAGCTGGGAGGCGAGCTGCCGGACGAGGGGCGTCAAACCTTCGCCGGATTGCTGCAGGCCGTCTTCCGTCGTCATCATCGGCTGATCTCCACGCGTCGTGGCTCGGGCCGTCATGGTTAATGCGGCGTTAACGGCGGCCGGGTTGCGTCAACGGAGCGCGCCTTGCGGGAGAGTTCGCGACGGAGCAGGCTCCAGCGTCCCCCGCGTCGTCCTCGTCCGGGCCGGCTCCTTCGAGGCCGCGAGCGCCGGCGCGTCCCCGCAATCCTGGAACCGCAGCGGTCCCAGGACGGGCGACCCGTCGGCGGTGACGATCCGGAACGTCTCGGGATAGGGCTCCTCCGGAGGCGACCACGCGATCGCCGTCCCGACGAGGCCTTCGAGCTGTTTCGGGGCGGCGCCCTGCTGCATGTGGTCGGTGTCCGGCCCGTACGCCGTGGCGAGACGGCCGTTGACGATCACTTGGAGCACGGCGAGCCGGTTCCCCGAGAGCGGACGCAGCGGGTTCTCCGGCATCATGGACCCGAGGCGAGTGGCCCACAGCCTGACACCGCGATCACCCGAATAGAGCGCCGCCCTGTCCGGGCACGCCCGCACGGCATCCTCCGCGCGGGCATCGGCGGGGGCGAGCGACAGCAGGGTCACGGCGAGCCGGCTGAGCCTCACCAGGCCGGGACGCGATCCGCTCCCGCTCATGCGGTCCGGGGGCGGCCCATCAGGGCGTGCGACGTGCCGGCTCCGCCGGAGCCCCTGGCTCGACCCGCCGGCCGCCGGAGGCCATGTCGCTGGCCGGCAGGCGGACGAGGCAGCCGGTGCACATGGATCCGAGAGCGCGCCGAGCCCGCTCGCCGACCTTGGCGCTGAGCGCCTCTTCGGACGCCATGGCGGCCTTGCGCCGCTCCTCCTGGCTGGCCTGCGGCCCGGATGGACCCGGCACGGGGGCGGCCGGCGCGGCACCCATGTCGGGCTGCGCCGGATTCGCTCGGACCGTATCCTGCCGGATGCCGGCCGATTGCCGACCGGAGCCCACGCGCTGCGCGCGTCGCGCCTTCCTGATCCGCGCGCGCGGAGACGCGTTTGCCTCGTCCTCGAACGGCTCGAACGACGGCGGCCCGACGGGCGTCGCGGCGAGCCGCGGAGGGGCAGGAGGTTCGGACGGCGTTCCAGAGAACACGTGGCAGATCAACCCGCACCCGGTTCCCTCCCGCACCAAGTCGTCCGCCCGCGCGGGCGAGAGCGACGCGAGGCCGCGCCAAAGCGGCGCGGACAACATGGCCAGCCTCGCCGCACTGACGATGGTCCTCGATGAACGGGATGTCGGGATCAGCGACATGACGCCTCCGCGACCCATGGCCGGCACGATGTCGGGCGGGTCGCGCTCCGGTCGGGCCGCCGGGTCGCGGACCGGGACGGCAGGCCATGCCGAAGGTATGGTGGAGCCAGGCGGGATCGAACCGCCGACCTCGTGAATGCCATTCACGCGCTCTCCCAACTGAGCTATGGCCCCAGCATCCGCGCGGGATGGGAATCCGCGGACGAAGCCGCCGAAGCGGAGCGGCCTCTATAATGACGGCCGGCCTTCCACTCAAGGACGCCCGACCGGAAAAGAACCGGTCAGCTGTCCTCCTCGTCTTCGATGTCGCCGTCGATCAGGTCGGCGACATCGTCACCGCCCTCCTCTTCCTCTTCCAGGAAGGTGTCGTCGGCCGCCTCTTCGGTCTCGATCACGGCATCGTCCTCGACGCCCGCCTCCGCATCCTCGCCCGCCGCCACATCCTCGAGCGAGATGATCTC
This sequence comes from uncultured Methylobacteriaceae bacterium, assembly GCA_937872715.1. GTDB lineage: Bacteria > Pseudomonadota > Alphaproteobacteria > Rhizobiales > Beijerinckiaceae > Enterovirga. The sequence continues at coordinate 9,318 of CALMTJ010000114.1, read as the reverse complement.
GGGGCCTGCCGGAACGGCGTCCGCCTCCTCTTCCTCCTCGACCGCGGCCGGCCGCGGCCGGCGCGCCGGGGCGGATTTTCCAGGGAGTTCCAGGACGGAACGGGGCAGTTCCTCGCCCGGATAGGGCGCCCCGCCCG
>CALMTJ010000114.1:0-9171 GCA_937872715.1 uncultured Methylobacteriaceae bacterium | reverse complement strand
TCCTGGTTTGCCCTGCAGGCCCGGGGGCTGTCCCGCCCCTTTATGGGGCCCCACGACCGGGTCGCGGTTCATGTCGTAGAACTTGCGGCCGGTGGTCGGGCAAACGCGCTTCGTGCCGAGCTCTGATCTAGCCACGTGGGACGGTCCGAGATGTGGAGAACGGCCCGGTTAGTGGGGGCTGTCGGCCGTGTCAAATCCTTGCGGGCGCGGGCTCGCAAGGGCGGTGACGGCCCTCCGGCCGCGTGCTAACAGCCGCCGTCCGTCCAGTCCCGCCGAGTCCGTGTCCCACCTCCCAGGCGCCGCCTCTCCTCTCGCGTCCAGATCGGGCGCGCGCCTCCGGGGTCGCGCGACCGTGCCGGGAGACAAGTCGATCTCCCACCGGGCGCTGATCCTCGGGCTAATCGCGACCGGCGAGACCCGGATCTCCAACCTCCTCGAAGGCGAGGACGTCCTGCGCACCGCGGACGCGGCCCGGGCTCTCGGGGCGGCGGTGTCGCGCGACGACGACGGCACCTGGCGCGTCACGGGAGCGGGGATCGGCGGGCTCCGGCAGCCGGATGCCGCGCTCGATTTCGGCAATGCCGGCACCGGCTCCCGTCTGATGATGGGCGTCGCGGGCTCCCACCCGATCGAGACCACCTTCGACGGCGACGCGTCCCTCAGAACCCGGCCGATGCGGCGGATCCTGGATCCGCTCGTCCGCATGGGGACGAGCGTCGTCGCCGAGGCGCCGGGCGGCCGGGTGCCCCTCACCTTGAGGGGGCCTCGCGAGACCATCCCGGTCACCTACGAGACGCCGGCCGCCTCCGCCCAGATCAAGTCGGCCGTGCTCCTCGCGGGCCTGAACTCGCCCGGAACCACGACCGTTATCGAGCGGCAGGCGACGCGCGACCACACGGAGCGGATGCTCCGCCATTTCGGCGCGGCCGTAACCGTCGCGGCGGACGGGGAGACCGGCCGGCGGATCTCGCTCCGGGGGCAGCCGGAGCTGCGGGGCTGCGAGGTCGCGGTTCCGGCCGATCCCTCGTCGGCGGCCTTCGCGATCGTAGCGGCCCTGATCGTTCCCGGCTCGGAGGTCGTGATCGAGCGGGTCATGACGAACCCTCTCCGGACCGGGCTCATTATCACGCTCCTCGAGATGGGCGCGTCGATCGAGTTCGCGAACCGGCGGGATGTCGGGGGCGAGGAGATCGCCGACCTCCACGTGGCGGCATCCCGGCTCCGGGGCGTCGACGTGCCGGCCGGGCGTGCCCCGGCCATGATAGACGAATATCCGGTCCTGGCGGTCGCGGCCGCCTTCGCCGAGGGCCGGACGACGATGCGGGGGCTGGAAGAACTCCGGGTCAAGGAGTCGGACCGGCTCGCCGCCGTCGCGGCCGGCCTCGAGGCGAACGGCGTCGTCACGGAGATCGGGGGCGACGATCTCGTCGTGCACGGGGAGGGGCGGCCGCCGCGAGGCGGCGGGCTCGTCACGACCCACATGGACCATCGGATCGCGATGGCCTTCCTGGTCATGGGGCTCGCCACCCGCGAGCCGGTGACCGTCGACGACGGCGCCATGATCGCGACGAGCTTCCCGGGCTTCGTGCCGCTGATGCGGGGCCTCGGCGCCGCGATCGGGCCCTGACGATGGTGATCGCCATCGACGGCCCCGCGGCCTCCGGCAAGGGTACGCTCGCCCGCCGTCTCGCGGACCATCTCGGCCTGCCGCATCTCGATACCGGGCTTCTCTACCGGGCGGTGGCGCGCGACCTCCTCGACCGCCGGGAAGCCCTGGAGGCACCCGACCTCGCGGCCGCGGCCGCGGGCGCGCTGGACCTGGGCAGGCTCGACGATCCCCGGCTGCGCGAGCGCCATATGGGCGAGGCGGCCTCCATCGTCTCCGCGTTCCCGACCGTCAGGTCCGCTCTCCTGTCCCTTCAGCGCCGCTTCGCGGAGCGGGAGGGCGGCGCGGTGCTTGACGGCCGCGACATCGGGACGGTCGTGTGCCCGGCGGCGAAGCTGAAGCTCTTCGTGACCGCATCGCCCGAGGAGCGGGCACGCCGCCGCCTCCGGGAACTCCGGGGCAACGGCGAGGCGACCGCCTACGAGGCGGTGCTGGACGACATCCGGCGCCGCGACGAGCGCGACAGCAGCCGCAGCGCCGCTCCTCTCCGGGTCGCGGCCGACGCGGTCGTGGTCGACACCACGTCGCTCGACGCCGATGGCGCCTTCGCCCGCGCGCTGGCCATCGTCCACGCCCTGGATGCCCCTGCGCGGGCCGGCTGACGCGTTCTCTCCTCCGCGACGCGCTTGCATCCGGGCTGCGGGATGACACAGTGACCCTCCGCTGAGGAGGGTGTCACATGCGGCGTGTCCTCGTCATGGTGTCGATGGCGCTGGCGCTGGCGGCGGGGTCAGCCCGGCCGGCCCGGGCCGAGACGGAGGTCGACCTCGCGCTCGTGATCGCCGTGGACGTGTCGTTCTCCATGGACCCGGAGGAGCAGGCGCTCCAGCGCGACGGCTTCGTCGAGGCTTTCCGGTCGCCGGTCGTGCACGACGCGATCCGGCGCGGCGCGGTCGGCCGGATCGCGGTTGTCTACGTCGAATGGGCGGGCGCAGGCGACCAGCGCGTGCTCATTCCCTGGGCGCTGATCGACGGACCCGGGACCGCCGCCCGATTCGCGGACGAGCTCGCGAGCCGGCCGACCCGACGTGCCTCCCGGACCTCGATCTCGGGCGCGCTCGACTTCTCCGTGAAGCTGCAGGAGGAGGGCGGGTTCGCCGCGACGAGGCGCGTGGTCGACGTCTCGGGCGACGGGCCGAACAACCAGGGCCGGCCGGTTCTTGCCGCCCGCGCCGATGCGCTCGCCCGTGGCATCACGGTCAACGGGCTCCCGATCATGCTGAAGGAGCCCGGCTATTTCGACGTCGCCGACCTCGACCTTTATTACCGCGACTGCGTCATCGGCGGGCAGGGCGCCTTCATGGTGCCGGCCCGCAGCAAGGAGCAGTTCCGGGACGCGGTGAAGACGAAGATCATCATGGAGGTCGCCGCCGCGCCGATACCGGGCCCCGCGCCCGCGGTCGCGGGTGGCAACCTCGTTGTGCCGGCCCAGGACTCGCCGCGGGGCAACTGCCTCGCGGGCGAGCAGCAATGGCGCGACCGGATGGGGAACTGAGCCGCGCGCGCTCAGCGCTCGGGCGCGACCCCGTATTCCGCGTCGGTCACATGCTCCATCCAGGTGACATGCTTCTCGCCGTCGAACTCGTGGATGGCGATGTGAACCATCCCGTGCGTCGGCGAGGCGCCGTGCCAGTGCTTCTCGTCCGGCGGGATGAAGACGGTGTCGCCGGCCCGGATCACCCGGACGGGGCCGCCCTTCGCCTGCACGTGGCCGATCCCCTGCACGACGTGCAGTGTCTGGCCGAGCGGGTGGGTGTGCCACGCCGTGCGGGCGCCGGGCTCGAAGCCGACGCGCGCCGCCCGGACGCGGGCGGGCGCCGGCGCCTCCACGATCGGGTCCTGCCAGACCGCGCCGGTGAACCAATCCGGGTTGCCGCGTCGTGTCGCATGCGTCGGGGCGGGCGTGATGTCCATGGGCGCGATCCTCCTCGCGGTCCCTAGCCGGGCGCCCCGGTCCCGGCAAGCGGCCCTAATCGTCCCCGCGCGGCATCGCCCGACCCGCCTTCACGCGGCTCTTGACCGATTTACCGTCCAGCCGCCTGACCTTCGACGCCAAGGTCGGCCGGGTCGCGCGCCGCGTCCTCGGCACCGTTGCGGCCTGCCGGATCAGCGTCAGGAGCCGGTCCAGCGCGTCGGCCCGGTTCCGCTCCTGTGAGCGGAAGCGCCCCGCGTCGATCACCAGCACGCCGCCCTGCGTCATGCGTCGCCCGGCGAGTGTCCGGAGACGCTCCAGCACCGCCCCGCTCAGCGCGGGCGAGCGCGCGGCGTCGAAGCGCAGCTCCACCGCGGTCGAGACCTTGTTCACGTTCTGGCCGCCGGGACCCGAGGCCCGCACGAAGCTCTCCGTGATCTCCCGCTCGTCGAGGACGATGGAGCGCGTGACGGTGATCATCAAGGATGCTCAGCCGGGCTTCGCGGCTGCCGCGAGATAGTTGACGGCCGTGTCGTCCGACAGCGACCAGGTGTTCGCCAGCGGGTTGAACACCATGCCGCGGGTTCGATAGCCGGAGAGGCCGGCGGCGGCGACGGCCTGCCGGAGCTCGTCCGGCGTCACGAACTTCTCCCAATCATGCGTGCCGCGCGGCAGCCAGCGCAGGACGTACTCCGCTCCTATTATGGCGAGCGCGAAGGAGCGGAGCGTCCGGTTCAACGTCGCCAGGAGGAGGGTGCCGCCGGGCGCGACGCACCGGGCGCAGGCGCGCACGAAGGCCGGCATGTCGGGGACGTGCTCCACCACCTCCATCGCGAGGACGATGTCGTAGCGGCGGTCCGTGGCCGCCACCGTTTCGACCGTGTCGACGGAATAGGTGATCTCGAGGCCGGCCGACACGGCGTGCCCGCGTGCCGCGTCAAGGTTCGCCGGGGCGGGATCGAGCCCGGTCACCTCCGCCCCGAGCCTCGCCATCGGCTCCGATAGGAGCCCCGCGCCGCATCCGACATCGAGCACGGCGAGGCCGTCCAGCGGGAACGGATCGTGCCCGCCTCTCCCGAAATGCCGGCAGGCCTCGTCCCGGACGAAGCGCAGCCGCAGCGGGTTGATGCGGTGCAGCGCCCGCATCGGCCCCTCCGGGTTCCACCAATCGGCCGCGAGGGCATCGAAGCGCGCGACCTCGGCCGGATCGATCCCGGGCCGCCCGGCCGCCAATGCGGTGTTTGACATGGCGCGAGCATAGTTGATACCGGCCGCCCGGGCGAGACGGCCGTCGCCGCTCCGCTCGTCCGACCGCCCGAGCACCCGCCTCCGATCCATGCCCCGCCTCGTGATGAAGTTCGGCGGGACGTCCGTCGCCGATGTCGAGCGCATCCGCAACGTCGCCCGGCACGTGCGCCGCGAGGTCGAGGCGGGCTACGACGTCGCCGTGGTGGTCTCCGCCATGTCGGGCAAGACGAACGAGCTCGTGGCCTGGTGCCGGGACGCCGCCAAGCTCCACGATCCCCGGGAATACGACGTCGTGGTGTCGTCGGGCGAGCAGGTGACCTCAGGCCTCCTGGCGCTCGCCCTCCAGAACGACGGTCTTCCCGCCCGGTCCTGGCAGGGCTGGCAGGTCCCGATCACGACGAGCGACCAGCACGGCTCGGCCCGTATCGCGGCCGTGGACGGCACGTCGATCCTCGAGGGCTTCGCCACCCGCCGGGAGGTGGCGGTGGTGGCCGGCTTCCAGGGCGTGCACGCCGCGACCGGCCGGGTGGCGACGCTCGGCCGCGGCGGCTCCGACACGAGCGCGGTGGCGCTCGCGGCGGCGCTGGGTGCGGAGCGCTGCGACATCTACACGGACGTGGACGGCGTCTACACGACCGATCCCCGGATCGTCCCGCGGGCGAGGCGGCTCGACCGGGTGGCGTTCGAGGAGATGTTGGAGATGGCCTCCCTCGGCGCCAAGGTGCTGCAGGTCCGCTCCGTCGAGCTCGCCATGCTCCACCGCGTCCCGACCTACGTCCGGTCGTCCTTCGACGATCCGGCCGACCCGAGACCCGGCACCCTCATCTGCGACGAGGACGACATCGTGGAACACCCGGTCGTGACAGGCATCGCGTTCTCGAAGGACGAGGCGCAGATCACGCTTCGGCGCGTGGCCGACAAGCCGGGCGTCGCGGCCGCGATCTTCGGCCCGCTGGCGGACGCGAACGTGAACGTCGACATGATCATCCAGGTCGTGTCCGAAGATGGGCGATCGACGGACATCACCTTCACGGTGCCGGCCATGGACTACGAGCGCTCGCGTGCCATCCTGGAGGATAATCGCGGAGCGATCGGGCTGACGGGCATCCAGGGCGCGGCGGATGTGGTGAAGGTCTCGGCGATCGGTGTCGGCATGCGCAGCCACGCGGGCGTCGCATCCCGGGCGTTCCGGGCACTGGCCGATAAGGGCATCAACATCCGGGCGATCACGACGTCCGAGATCAAGTTCTCCGTCCTGATCGACGCGGCCTATACCGAACTTGCGGTGCGGACGCTGCACTCGCTATACGGCCTCGACAAGGCCTGATTGCAGACGTCGGATCGAGGCCGGCTTCAACGGACGTCCCCCGACAGGCCGAGACGGGCACTCATTTGGCATTGCGAGGCGCAACAGGCGGTCCCCGCGTTCTGCTGCGCCGCCTCCGCGAGGTCATGGCGGAGCCCGCCCCCGCCCAGGCGCGGCTGGACCGAATCGTCGTCCTCATCGCCTCCAACATGGTGTCGGAGGTGTGCTCGCTCTACGTGATGCGGGCGGACAAGACGCTCGAACTCTACGCGACCGAAGGGTTGAACCGGGCGGCCGTGCATCTCACCACGATGCGGGCCGGCGAGGGCCTCGTCGGCCTCATCGCCCAGAACGCCGAGCCGCTGGCCCTTTCCGACGCCCAGGCCCACCCGTCCTTCTCCTACCGGCCGGAGACGGGCGAGGAGATCTATCACGGCTTTCTCGGCGTCCCGGTGCTGCGGGCCGGCAACACGCTCGGCGTGCTGGTCGTCCAGAACCGGACCCACCGCCTCTACGCCGAGGACGAGGTCGAGGCGCTCCAGACGACCGCCATGGTGGTGGCCGAGCTGATCGCGTCCGGCGAGCTTCAGAGCCTCGGCCAGCCGGGCACGCAGCCCGCCGCCAGGGGACCGGTCCATTGCCGCGGCGTGGCTCTGGCGGACGGGGTGGGGCTCGGGCACGCCGTCCTGCACGAGCCGCGCGTCGTCGTGAGGAACATCATCGCGACCGATATCGACGCCGAGGTGATCCGCCTCGACGCGGCGCTCGCCGCCGTCCGGATCTCGATCGACGCCATGCTGGAGCGCGGGGACATCGCGCATGGGGGCGAGCACCGGGACGTGCTCGAAACCTTCCGGATGTTCGCCCACGACCAGGGCTGGCTGCGCCGCATGGGGGACGCGATCCGCACCGGGATCACGGCCGAGGCGGCGGTCGAGCGCGTGCAGAGCGACAGCCGCGCCAAGATGATGCGGTCGACCGACCCGTACCTGCGCGACCGGCTCCACGACCTCGACGATCTCGCGAACCGCCTCCTGCACCAGCTCGTCGGCCAGGACCTCGTGGCGCCGCGCGACGCCCTTCCGGAGAACGGCATCATCGTGGCGCGCGCCCTCGGCCCGGCCGCGCTCCTCGACTACGACCGCTCCCGCCTGCGCGGCCTCGTCCTGGAGGAGGGCGGGCAGACGAGCCACATCGCGATCGTCGCCCGCGCGCTCGGCATCCCGGTCGTCAGCGGCGTCGAGGGCGTGGCCGCGACCGTGGAGACCGGCGATGCGATCATCGTGGACGGCGCCGCGGGCGAGGTGCAGATCCGCCCGCCGGCCGACGTCGAGAGCGCCTATGCCGAGAAAGCGCGGCTGCGCGCCCGCCGCCAGGCCCAGTACCGCCTCCTCCGCGACGAGCCGAGCGTCACGCGCGACGGCGTCCGGGTCGCACTCCAGCTGAATGCCGGGCTCCTCGTGGACCTGCCGCATCTCGCCGAGACGGGGGCATCCGGCATCGGCCTGTTCCGGACCGAGCTCCAGTTCATGATCGCGGAACGCATGCCGACCGCGAAGGAGCAGCAGGCGCTGTACGCCTCCGTCTTCGAGGCGGCCGGCGACGTCCCGATCACCTTCCGGAGCCTCGATATCGGCGGGGACAAACTCCTGCCCTACATGCCGCGCGTCGAGGAGGAGAACCCGGCGCTCGGCTGGCGCGCCATCCGGATCGCGCTCGACCGGCCAGCCCTCCTCCGGGTCCAGGCGCGGGCGCTGCTGCGGGCCGCGTCGGGCCGGCATCTGCGCATCATGTTCCCGATGGTGGCGACCACGGCCGAGTTCGAACAGGCCCGGCGGCTCGTGGCCGGCGAGGTCGCGTATCTGCGCCAGCACGGCATCGCGCTCCCGAGCCGGCTCTCGCTCGGCATCATGGTCGAGGTCCCGTCGCTGCTCTTCGAGATCGACGAGATCGCCGAACAGGCCGACTTCCTGTCGGTCGGCTCGAACGACCTCATGCAGTTCCTGTTCGCCGCGGATCGCGGCAACAGGCTCGTCGCGGACCGGTTCGACGCGCTCACCCGGGCTCCCTTGCGGGCGCTTCGGCACGTGATCGCCCGGGCCGACCGGGCGGGCTGCCCGGTGACCGTGTGCGGCGAGATGGCCGGGCGGCCGCTCGAGGCCATGGCGCTGGTCGGGCTCGGGCTCAGGTCGCTCTCCATGTCGGCGGCCTCCGTCGGTCCCGTGAAGGCGATGGTGATGGCGCTCGATCGGGAGCGCCTCGCGACCGCTCTCTCCTGCGAACTCGAACGGCCCGGGCCCGCCGAGAGCCTGCGGCCGTTCCTGGCCGATTTCGCCGAGCGAAGCGGAGTGCCGCTCTGACCGCCGCCCCTCCCGCGCCCAAGCTCGACGCCATCCTGCACCGGCACGCCATCGTCACCGCGACGCTGAACGGGGCGCCGGAGCCCGACCTCTTCGTGGCCCTGTCGCGCGAGCTCGCCGATCTCGATCCCGTGGTCGAGGCCATCCTGGCGTATCGGGACAGGGAGGACGATCTGGCCGGGATCTCGGCGCTCCTCGACGATCCGTCGACCGATCCCGAGATGCGGGCGCTCGCCGAGGAGGAGCGTCCGTCCGCGACCGCGGCCGTGGACGAGGCCGCGACCGGGCTCAACATCCTGCTCCTCCCCAAGGACGCCGCGGACGAGAAGAGCGCCATCCTGGAGGTGCGGGCCGGCACGGGCGGCGACGAGGCGGCGCTCTTCGCGGGCGATCTGTTCCGCATGTATGCCCGCTACGCCGAATTGAAGGGCTGGCGGGTGGAGGTGGTCTCGGAAAGCGAGGGCACGGTCGGCGGGGTGAAGGAGGTCGTGGCCACCATCAACGGCCGCGGCGTCTTCGCCAGGCTGAAGTTCGAATCGGGCGTGCACCGCGTGCAGCGGGTGCCGGACACGGAGGCGTCCGGCCGCATCCATACCTCGGCCGCGACCGTCGCGGTGCTGCCCGAGGCGGAGGAGGTCGACATCGCCATCGACGAGAGCGACCTCAAGATCGACCGCAT
>CALMTJ010000113.1:7096-8029 GCA_937872715.1 uncultured Methylobacteriaceae bacterium | reverse complement strand
TCGAGCGTTTGTCCAGGCACGGTGGGGCCGGGACATCGCCGCCTTCGGGTACACATTTTAGCCTATAAGGAATGCCATGGACGCACTTCTCGCCTCGCTCATGACGCTTCCGGTCGGCGCTGCGGCGCATCGCGGAGACGGGCGACGTGGCGCCGGCCGGCTCGTTCCTGCGCCTTCCCGGCCACGAGGTCCGGCTGGCCGAGGCGCAGGAAGCGCTCTGGCGGCAGATCGCTCCCGCGCGCGGCGGCGAGGCCCGGTTCCGGCCGCCGCGCGTGCGCGACCTCGCCGGTCTCCTCGGCGAGCCGGAACCGGCCGTGCGCAGGCTCCTCAAGCTCGTCGGCCGGCGCGGCGAGGTGGACGAGGTCGCGCACGACCACTTCTTCCTCCGCGACACGGTAGCGGCCATGGCCGCCATCGCGCGGGAGCTGTCGGGCCCCGACCGGCTGTTCACGGCCGCGCAGTTCCGCGACCGGGTGGAGAACGGCCGCAAGGTGGCGATCCAGATCCTCGACTTCTTCGACCGGCACGGGGTCACGCTGCGGCGCGGCGACCTCCGCCGCGCCAACCCCCACCGGCTGGACCTGTTCGGCCCGCCCGGCTAGGCCTCCGGCAGGCGGGCCGCACGGCCTGCCTGCCGGGAGAGAGGCGTCTCCGGTGAGGCGTCCGGACTTCAAATCCGGGAGGGGCTGCGAGCCGGTCCTTGGTGGGTTCGACTCCCACTCTCTCCCGCCACCGCGGCCAGGATCCCTCATGCCCGCAAGCGACCGGACGGAGTTCGACGAGTGGCTGACCGGCGCGATCGCGGCCGGCGGCCCGTTCACGGCGCTGATCGTGCTGCTCGAGATCGGCGGCCTGTCCGTCGAGCCGCTCCGCTCGACCCATCTTCACGTCATGGGCGACGAGATCACCTGGCCGGAGGTCGCGGTCCTGTTC
>CALMTJ010000113.1:6201-7086 GCA_937872715.1 uncultured Methylobacteriaceae bacterium | reverse complement strand
TCGTTCGCGTGGCGCCACCAGCGTCGACCAGCGCCTGTTCGAGGGCGCGGGCGTGCGCTGGACCGGAGTCGCGTTCTTCGAGGCCGATCCGGCCGCCGGTCTCGTCCCCGACGCGGACGCGCGCCGGCTCCTGGCCGACCTCGTCGGGCGCCCGAACGACGACCGGCTGGTGCTGAACGAGGGCCGGTTCTTCGACCGGCAGGGCCGCCGCCTCCTCGTCGAGGAAGCGACGGCGCATTGAGGCCGCCGGCCGAGGCGGCGCGGATCAGCAGGCCTTGGCGGGCAGCCCCTTGATCGGGTCGATGCCCTTCGCCGTGACGGGCTGGAACGACGGCGAGGAGCGGACGGGGCCGGCCTGGCTCGTGCCGGAGAAGGCGCCGCCCAGTCCCGCCCCGCTCCACCCGGTCGCGCCCGAATTGCCGCCGCCCTTCTCCGTGCTGGTGACGGGCGTCGCGGGCTCGACCGGCTGCTGCGAACACCCGGCCTTGGCGAGCGGCTGGGCCGTTTGAGCGGGCGCGAGGCCCGGCGCGGCCGCGACCAGGGCGAGGGTGAGCGCGAGGCGGATGGGTCTCATGGCGGGCTCCGGCTTCATCACGCCGTCAACGGGTTCCGTCGGCGGGCCGTTCCGTCAGGCCTCCACCCGCAGGACCGGTGGGCCGGCCTCGACATGGCCGACGATGCGGGCGGACGGGCATCCCGACGCCACGATCGTGGCGAGGAGCGCCTCCGCCCGCTCCGGCGCGCAGGCGACGAGCAGGCCGCCCGAGGTCTGCGGGTCGGACAGCAGCTGGCGCCGCTCCTCCGGGAAGGCGTCGGGCAGGACGACCTCGCGGCCATAGCTCGCCCAGTTGCGCTCGGACGCGCCGGTGATGTAGCCGGACTGCG
>CALMTJ010000113.1:0-6191 GCA_937872715.1 uncultured Methylobacteriaceae bacterium | reverse complement strand
CACGAAACCCGACCGGCAGAGCTCGACCGCGCCGGTCAAGAGCGGCACCGCCTCCGCCCGAACGACGACCGTCGCGCCCGAGCCCCGGGCCATCTCGAGCCCGTGGCCGAGGAGGCCGAAGCCGGTCACGTCCGTGACCGCATGGACGTCCGGGTCGCGCCCGAGCTCGCTCCCGATCCGGTTGAGGAGCGTCGTCGAGGCCAGCATCTCGCCGTAGCGCTCGGCCGAGAGCTCGCCCCGGCGGAACGCCGCGGAATAGATGCCGATCCCCAGCGCCTTCGTGAGGATCAGCGCGTCCCCCGGACGGGCGCCGGAATTTCGGCGCACCTCTCCGGGCCTCGCCGTGCCGATCACGGCGAGGCCGTAGATCGGCTCGGGCGCGTCGATGGAATGGCCGCCGGCCACCGGGATGCCGGCCCGGCCGCACACCTCCGCGCCGCCGGCCAGGATCGCCCGCACGGTCGCGGTCGCGATCCGGCCGAGCGGCATCCCGAGGATCGCGAGCGCCATGATCGGGCGCCCACCCATCGCGTAGACGTCCGAGATCGCGTTGGTGGCCGCGATGCGGCCGAAATCGCCAGGGTCGTCGACGATGGGCGTGAAGAAGTCTGTCGTGGCGACCACGCAGGTCTCCTCGTCGAGCTGCCACACGGCGGCATCGTCGCCCGTTTCCGTCCCAACGAGCAGCCGCTCGAAGGCCGGTCCCATCGCGGTGCCGGACAGGAGCTCCCCGAGGATCGAGGGCGCGAGCTTGCAGCCGCATCCGCCTCCATGCGCCATGGAGGTGAGGCGCGGGGCGTCCTCGCCGCTTACAGCGAGGGGCGCGGCCTCGCTCACGCGCCCGCCTTGACGATCAATCCGAACGATGTGGCCGGAAATCCGTCGACGTCCAGACGCAGGTGAGGCGAGTTCGGCAGCCGCATGTCGAAGTGCGGCTGGTGCGGGAACGGCGTGGTGTCGACGAAACTATCGAGAAGACCTGTGCCCGGGCTGTAGTCCGGTGTCATCAATTCGTGCCCGTCGGCCGTCAGCCGGCGCGCGATCTCCTCTATATGCTTGCGCTGGAAGATCACCGTGCCCCAATTGTCGATCGTCTCGTCGGTGCCGTGCAGGTTGAACTCGCAGGTGTGCACCGCCACGCCGCCCGGCTTGAGGCACTTGACCGAGTTCACGACGAAATCCATTCCGAGGTCCAGAGACCCGCAATGTTCGAACGAGCACATGGACCAGCAGAAATCGAAGGTTCCATGGAGATCCGCCGGGATCGCGTTCATATCTACGGGCCGGTAGTCGCAAAGCGAGTAGAACTGATCGGCGCCGACGATGTGAGGCATGTGCAGTCCGCTCAGCGCATCCGCATGCTGGCCGGTCTCCTTCCAACCGCTCGCTCGCTCGTCCTCTGCCGGCAGGTCCGTGGCGAGAACGCCGACCCCGCGAGCCGCTAGGACGGCCGGAACCACTTCCCGGCCTACGGCGAACCCGAGACCGCGTCGTCCCGACTGAAGCAGCCCCGCCTCCCAGAGCGCCTGCAGGACGAAAGCGTACTCCCAGCTCTTCCGCTAATAGGAGAATGCCCCGTCGTGCCAGTACCGGAACCAGTCGGATTCGTGATCTTGCTGGGTGCACAGCTTGCTGGTGAGGCCGTGATGGAGAGGGCTCTCACCGGGCGGATCGCTTCGGCCCGCGCCGGCCATGATCTGGACGCCGATATACTCTCCGACGAGCTTCATATTCCATTGCAGAATGGGAATTGCCCGGAGCAGTTGAGCCATGCGATCGGTGCGCGGATGTCCGTTCTCGTGGATGAGCTCGGTCGAGCGCCGGACGACCTCGAAGGCGCCTCGAAGGTCGTCGATCGTTTTCCGCAGATCCTCGTTCTCTGAGGCCAGTTGGTCCACGCGAGCGGCCAGTGCCCGTGAACGTTCGTCCGCGCGCGTCTCCGCGGCGCGGACGTTTCGCTCGTGCTCTTGCGCGAGCCGACGGGTCGAGGTGAAGAACATGGGACGGTCCGCTGCTGAAGTCCGAGGTCGGTGAACCGACGTTCCGTCCAAGCCTTTAGCGGTGCGGCTGCTTCCCGGTAAAGCTGCTTGGGGAAGGGCGCGGGAGCATCTGACGAGGCGAGCGATCACGACGCCGAAGACGCGTCGAGGCTTGGGCTAGCAGCCTCGGCTCACCCGTCCGTCTCCCGCATCGCCCGTTGCAGCTTCGCCATGCCGCCGATCCAGCGGTCGTAATCCTCCGCCTTGCGGCGCATGTAGCCGGCCACCTGCGGATGGGGAAGGATCAGGAAGGTGCCGGCCTCGACGCCCCGGAGGGCGGCCTCCGCCACCTCGTCGGCACCGAGCACGCCGTCGCCGGATTGCGGGCCTTTCGGCATCGCCCGGAGCATGGGCGTGTCCACCCCCTGTGGGCAGAGCACCGAAACCCCGATCCCGTGCGCCCGGTGGGAGATGGCGAGGTTCTCGGCGAAGCCGATCGCGGCGTGCTTGGTGGTCGAGTAGACCGCGTTGCCGACCTGCGACAGGAGGCCCGCGGCCGAGACCGTGTGGAGGAAATGGCCTCCGCCCCGCGCCCTCATCCGCGGCACGAGATGCCGCGCCGCGTAGACATGCGCCATGACGTTGACGGCCCAGCCGCGCGCCCAGGCCTCGTCCGGCGCGCCGCCCGCGTTCTCCGAACCGGCGTCGTTGCCCTCCGCGATCCCGGCATTGGAGCAGAACAGCCCGATCGGGCCGTGCCGGGCCTCCACCGTCTCGATAAGGCGGGCGACATCGGCCTCGCGCGAGACGTCGCACCGCAGGCCGTGGCCGCCGGACGCCGCCGCCACGGCGGCCGCGCCGTCTCCGTCGAGGTCGGCCGCGACCACCGCGCGCGCTCCGGCGTCCGCGAAGCGCCGGCACAGCGCGGCCCCGATGCTGGCCGCGCCGCCCGTCACCACCACGACCTGTCCGGCGACCCTCATAGAGGCGTCCCGCCGCGTCGGGTCACGAGCCAGCGATCGTGGCGCCGCCGTCGACCACGATCGTCTGGCCGGTCACGTAGGCGCCGGCCGGGGAGGCCAGGAACACGGCCGCGCCGGCGATCTCGTCCGGCTGGCCGATGCGGCGGAGGGGGGTGACGTCGTTGTAATAGCGCAGGACGGTCGGGTCCTCCCAGAGGGCGCGGGCAAAATCGGTCCGGATGAGGCCCGGCGCGATGCAGTTCACCCGGACGTTGTGCGGCCCGAACTCGACCGCGAGGTTGCGGGCGAGCTGCATGTCGGCCGCCTTCGACACGTTATAGGCGCCGATCACCGGCGACCCCTTCAGGCCGCCGATGGAGGACACGATCACGATCGCGCCGTCGCGCCGCTCGATCATGCCGGGTGCCGCGAGCTGGACCAGCCAGTGGTTCGCGAGCACGTTGTTGTCGAGGATCTTGCGGAACTGGTCGTCCGAGATGCCGGCCATCGGCCCGTAATAGGGATTCGACGCCGCGTTGCAGACGAGGGTGTCGATCCGCCCCCAGCGGGCGAGGGTGGTCTCCACCAGGGCGGCGAGCTCGGGCTTGGCCGAGATGTTCGCCGGCACGGCGATGGCCCGCTCGGCGCCGGCCCTTTCGTTGATGCCGTCCGCGACCTCCTGGCAGGGTCCCGCCTTCCGGGAGGAGACCACGACCCGGGCGCCGTGCTCCGCCATCCGCTCCGCGATCGCGCGGCCGATGCCTCGCGACGAACCCGTGACGATCGCCACCTTCCCGGTCAGGTCGAAGAGCATCGGCGTTCTCCCTCGCGCGGTCTTCGCCGCCCTTTGCCCCGCGCTGTAGGGGAGCCCGCCGGCCGCCACAAGGCCGCGCGATCGGCGCAACCTCGTCGTCGCGAGGAGGCGAAGCCGACGAAGCGACCAGGGTGCCGGTGCGCCCGCCGGGGGTCGCGTAGCTGCGCGCGCGAGGCCGGAAAGGCGGACGCGACGGCACGGCCGGCCCTCGATTGACAGGCGGCTGGCCTGCATGATGCATGAAGGCGGGCTGCGAGGGAGTGACGGGATGATGTCGCGTTGGCTGGCGGGTGCCGCGTTCGGGTGCGCTCTCGCGGCGGGTGGGCCCCTCGCCGCGCAGGAGACCAAGGTCGCGATCGGCATCTCGGGCTGGACGGGGTTCGCGCCCCTGACGCTCGCCAAGGAGGCCGGCATCTTCAAGGCGAACGGGCTCGACGTCACCCTGAAGAAGGTGCCGCAGGCGTCCCGCCACCTCGCCATCGCGTCCGGCGACATCCAATGCGCGGCGACCACCGTCGAGACCTGGATCGTCTGGAACGCCAACGGCGTGCCGACCCGCCAGATCTTCCAGCTCGACAAGAGCTACGGGGCGGACGGCATGGTCACCCGCGGCACGGTCGCGTCCATCAAGGACCTGAAGGGCAAGACGGTGGCGGCCTCCGCCCCCGGGACCTCGCCCTATTTCGCGCTCGCCTGGATGCTGGGCAAGAACGGGCTCACCACCAAGGACGTGACGGTGGTGAACATGGAGCCCGGCCCGGCCGCGCAGGCCTTCATCGCCGGGCAGAACGACGCCGCGATGACCTACGAGCCCTACCTTTCCTCCGTGCGGGCGAAGCCGGAAGCCGGCAAGATCATCGCAACCACGCTCGACTACCCGATGGTGATGGACACGTTCGGCTGCACGCCGGACTTCCTGGACAAGAACCCGAAGGCCGCCAAGGCCCTCGCCGACAGCTACTTCCAGGCGCTCGACACGATCGGCAAGGACCAGGCGAAGGCCTTCGAGATCATGGGCTCCGACGTGAAGCAGACGGGCGAGCAGTTCGGCGGCTCGGCGAAGTTCCTGCGCTGGCAGGACAAGGCCGCGAACCAGTCCTTCTTCAAGGGCGAGTTCGTGTCCTTCTCCAAGGAAGCCGCGCAGCTGCTGCTCGACAACGGCATCATCAAGCAGATCCCGGACCTGACGAAGATCGTCGACACGCAGTACATCCAGTAGCGTGGATGCTACGCAGACCGAGCGGGTCAAGCTGACCGCGACGGCCCTGAACGGGGTCGCGGTGACGACGGTCGGAGCCGGCGTGGTCGCCCCGCTCGTCGCGCCCAGCTACGGCGTATCTGGCGCAGGCGGCGGCGGGTTCGCGGTCTTGGTCAGCATCGTTTGGCTTTCCACGGGCGTCGCCCTACATCTGCTCGCGAGGTCGGTTCTGGGAGGGCTGCGAGGATGACGCTGCTCGAAATCTACGTCCTCGTCGGCATACCGGCGATCCTGCTCGGTCTCGGAGCTGGCGCGGTTGTCTTCACGCGACGCTCGTCGGCCAGCAGGCACGCGTCTTCGCGTCCGTGACATCGGGGCAGGGCCTCGTCCGGGAGGTCTGACGGTCGATGCGGCCGCTCGAGCCGATCGGCCGCACGTCCCGGATCGGCTACGGCCTCCTCTTCTTCCTCATGTTCGTCGCCGCCTGGGCGGCCGCGACGCTCGGCGGCTTCGTGTCCGCGACCTTCCTGGCCGATCCCGTCACCATGGTGCGGGAGGGGATCGAACTCCTGACCCGCTACGGCTTCGCGCACGACATCGGCATGACGGTGTGGCGGGTGGTGGGAGGCTTCGCGCTGGCCGCGCTCGTCGCCGTGCCGCTCGGCATCGCCATGGGCGCCTACAAGCCCGTGGAGGCGCTGCTCGAACCCTTCACCTCCTTCGCCCGCTACCTTCCGGCCTCGGCCTTCGTGCCGCTCCTCATCCTATGGGCCGGGATCGGCGAATTACAGAAGCTCCTCGTCATATTCCTCGGCTCCGTGTTCCAGCTCGTGCTGATGGTGGCGGTCGCGGTCGGCTCCACGCGGCGCGACCTCGTGGAGGCCGCCTACACGCTGGGCTCGACGGAGCGCAGTGTCGTCCGGCGCGTGCTGCTGCCCGCGAACGCGCCGGATATCGCCGAGATCCTGCGGCTCGTGCTGGGCTGGGCCTGGACCTACGTGATCGTGGCGGAGCTGATCGGCTCCTCTTCCGGGATCGGCCACATGATCATCGACGCCCAAGCGCTTATGGCGACCGGCCAGATGATCTTCGGCATCATCGTCATCGGCCTGATAGGCCTCGTCTCCGACTTCGCCTTCAAGGCCGCGAACCGCGCGCTGTTCCCGTGGCGTCTCGCGTGAGGCAGGGCCGTTGCCGGTCCGCCCTCCCCCTTGCGGGGAGGGTCGAGTCGGCAGAGC
>CALMTJ010000112.1 GCA_937872715.1 uncultured Methylobacteriaceae bacterium | reverse complement strand
GTCCCGGCTCTCGCGCCTCCGGCACGCCTTCTTCACCCGCGAGGGCGGCGTCTCCGCCGGCATCTACGGATCCCTCAACGGCGGGCTCGGCTCGGACGACGATCCGGAGGCCGTGCGCGAGAACCGGTCCCGCATGGCGGGTGCGCTGGGTGTCGCGGCCGACCGGCTCGTCAGCCTGCACCAGGTGCATTCGGCGGAAGCCCTCGCCGTCCGGGCGCCCCCGCCAACGGGTCCCCGGCCGAAGGCGGACGCGATGGCGAGCGCCGAGCCGGGTCTCGCCCTCGCGATCGCGACAGCCGATTGCGGGCCGGTCCTCTTCGCCGACCCGCATCGGCGGGTGATCGGCGCCGCCCATGCCGGCTGGAAGGGCGCGCTGGGCGGCGTTCTCGATGCCACGGTCGACCGGATGGTGGAGCTCGGGGCGCGCCGGGACGCGGTCGTGGCCGTGCTCGGGCCGACCATCGGACCCGACGCCTACGAGGTCGGCGCCGAGTTCCGCGACCGTTTCGCGGATGCGGACCCGGCCAACACCCGGTTCTTCCGGCCGGCCGGCCGTGCGGGTCACGCCCTGTTCGACCTGCCGGCCTACATCCTCGGCCGGCTCGGGACGCTCGGGATCGCGGAAGCGGCCTGGACGGGCCACTGCACCTATTCGGACGAGGCCCGCTTCTACAGCTACCGCCGCTCCGTCCACCGGCAGGAGAGCGATTACGGCCGGCTCATCTCGGCGATTTCGCTCACGACATAATCCTCGTCCCGCTCGCCATCGGGCCGAAACACGGCCCGGCCAGAAACGCGCCGTCTTCGTTTGAACCTGAAGCGTGGCCGTTGCGTTGTGACGCCATCAGAGGCTCGTCGAAGCCACGCCACTCACCGGGATGACCTGACCATGCGTCTCACGCTTCTTGCCCTGGCCGGGATCGCGGCCGGATTGGCCGCCGTCTCCGCGAGCCCCGCTTCCGCGCAGTCGCGGTACTGGAACGATCCGTCGAACCGCGAGGAGATGCAGTATCTCGACGACGGCGCCGCGACCGCGCAGCAGGCGCCGATCCCGCGCCAGCTCGTGCAGTTCGACGGCCGCTACGCCCCGGGCACGATCGTGATCTCCACCTCGGAGCGGCGGCTCTATTTCGTGACGGCGCCCGGCGAGGCGATCGAGTACGGCGTCGGCGTCGGGCGGCCGGGCTTCGAATGGTCCGGCATCCAGAAGGTCTCCGCCAAGCGGGAATGGCCGTCCTGGACCCCGCCGGCCGAGATGATCAAGCGCCGTCCCGACCTGCCCCGCTACATGTCGGGCGGAATCGACAACCCGCTCGGCGCCCGCGCCATGTATCTCGGCTCGTCCATCTACCGGATCCACGGCTCGAACGAGCCCGACACGATCGGCCAGGCGGTGTCCTCCGGCTGCATCCGGATGACCAACGAGGACGTGGTGGACCTCTACGACAGGGTGAAGGTCGGCGCCCGGGTGGTCGTGCTGGACTGACCAGGGGTCACTCGGGTCCAGGTTCCCCGAGCCGTGGAGCTGCCGCCGCAATCTCAGCGGCAGCAGCCTCCACGAAGGCCTCCACGTCGTCGAGGCTCTGTCCGACCTCCTGCGGACCGGGAAGGGGTTGGGACGTGAAGGGATCGTCGGCCGGATAGCGGAACGCGGTTGCCCACAACGTGAGGTCCGACAAGGCCAGCGCCGGTGCGGATGACGGACTGGTTGCTGGTATGAGCCGCGACAAGGCACCGAGATCATGACCGAACCCCTTCCGCGAGGGTAAGGAATGCCTCTCGCGACGAGGACAGCCTTGATCGCCTTCTCGACCGTCTGCTGGACGTGGTAAGCGGCGACCTCCGTTTCGGGAGGATCGGCGAGCAACCTGCGTGCGGACCGGGCGTCCTGACGCGCCCTTGCGAGCCAGTCGTGAGGATCCGACACGCCGCTCACCGCAGGGGCGTCAAAGCCTCGTCGAACAGCACGATGCCGTCCCGGGCTACGTCATGCGCCAACGCGTTGACGTCGGCTCGAAGCTCTTCGAAAACACCCTTGCGCATCGGGACCACCTGGAAGGTGAGCCCCAGATCACGCACGGCCCGCCACATCGCGGCCGGGGTGTAGATGCCCGCCGGGATGTCGTCTCTCAGGAGAACGCATAGGTCCCAATCGCTGTGCTCGTCGTGGTCGCCGCGGGCGCGGCTCCCGAACAGGATTACCCGCTCGACAGGGGCGACGGACCGGAGGCGGTCGACCGCCGTGAGGAGCGCCGTCTGGTCGGACATTTCGGGACAATACCGTATCATGCGTCGCCTTGCACCCGCGCGCCCGCCGAGACCCTCGCGCTTCTCGCGGACGCGACTGATGGTGTCGCCCTCGCCTTGCCCGGCGTCCCGCCCCGCCCTAATCCGTCGCTCCGCAGACGGGACACGACATGGCCGCTTCGCTCCTGAACCTCGACGCCATCCGGACGGCCCGGCATGCGAGCGAGCCCTACGATTACCTGCTCGGGCGGGATTTCCTGCGGCCGGACGCCGTGGGCGAGCTCGGGGCCGACTTCCCCGACATCGGCAAGCCCGGCTACCTCACCGTGAACGAGGTGAAGCTGAAGGGCCGGTTCGGGACCCTGGTGGCCGAACTCGAAGGGCCCGAGCTGACGGAGGAGCTGTCCCGCCGGTTCGGCCGCGACCTCCATGCCTTTCCGCGCCTCACCACGATCATGAGCCGGTCGCAGCCGAAATACGGCGCCATCCACACGGACGGGCCGTCCAAGGTCATGACCATGCTGGTCTACATGAACGACAACTGGGCCGATGACGGCGGCGGGCGGCTGCGCGTCCTCTACGACGGGGAGAATTTCGAGCCCTACGCGGCCGAGGTGCCGCCCACCATGGGGACGGTCTTCGCCTTCCTGCGGGGCGAGCGGTCCTGGCACGGCCACCGGCCCTTTTCGGGCGAGCGGCGGGTGGTGCAGGTGGCCTGGCTGCGGGACGAGGCGGAACTGGAGCGCAAGAAGAAGCGTAACAGGACGGCGCAGTTCCTGAAGGGCATCTTCGGCCGCTGAGACGTCTCGGCCGGCCCTGCGCCGGAGGTGGAGGCATGTCGAACCGGATGGCGGCAGCCGCGGCCGCTCTTCTCCTCGTGGGCGGCGGCGCGGCCGTCGCGCAGGGTCGCCCGTCCACCTTGTCCATGAGCTGCGGCCAGGCGGCGGGCCTCGTTCAGGCACGCGGCGGCATCGTGCTCGGGACGGGCGGCCAGACCTATGACCGCTTCGTCGCCCATCGGGGCTTCTGCGAGCCGACGGAGGCCGTGAAGCGCGCCTTCGTGCCGACCCGGGACATTCCCGCCTGCCTCGTCGGCTATCGCTGCTTCGAGCCCGGCCGGGACGATTGGTTCAACGACTTCTGAGGACACGCCGGACGGACCGCGGCAGGCTGGCCCGCCGCCTCCCGGTCGCCTAGACTCGCGGCCGGACGGGAACGGCAGGATGGCACTCGAACAGGATATCGGGCTCGCGCTCGAATCGGGCATCGGCGTCGGGGGGCTGCCGCGAACCGCGATGGAGGCGGGGCTCGCGGCGGCCGGCACGGCGCTCGAGCGCCTGCGCGAGCAGGCCCGGACGGGCGGGCTCGCGCTGCTCGGGCTCCCGGCCGAGACGGCGGATCTCGCGGCCATCGACGAGACCGCGGCCCGGCTCCGGGACGGCGCGACGGACATCGTCCTCCTCGGCACGGGCGGGTCGAGCCTCGGCGGCCAGACACTCGCGCAGCTCGCCAATTGGAACGTGCCCGGGATCGGCAGGCTGGCGGACGGCCCGCGCGTCCATTTCATGGACAATCTCGACCCGGTGAGCTTCGAACGCCTGCTCGGGAAGCTGCCGCTCCCGACGGCCCGCTTCGTCGCGGTCTCGAAATCCGGCGGCACCGGCGAGACGCTGATGCAGACGATCGCGGTCCTGTCCGCGCTCGACCGAGCCGGGCTTCGGGCGAGGACGGCCGCCCTCGTCACCGGGCTGTCCGAGCCGCGCAGGCCGGGCGGCAGGAACGCGCTTCGCGACCTCCTCGAGCCGGAGGGCGTGCCGTTCCTGGAACACCATACCGGCGTCGGCGGCCGTTATTCGGCCCTCACC
>CALMTJ010000111.1 GCA_937872715.1 uncultured Methylobacteriaceae bacterium | reverse complement strand
GGGGCGGGCAGGGCGGTGATCGGCCGGTCCCGCTTCTACAGGTCGGCGCTCGGCGTCCCGGCGCGGTTGCGGCTCAACGAGGCCGCGCCGCTCCTCGCCTTCCTGATCGTCGCCCTGTCCGGCTTCGCGTTCCTGCAACTCGCGGGCGCCGTCGCCGGAGGCGGCGCGCCAGGCCTCGACCGCGAGATCCTCCTTCTCCTGCGCAACCCCGCCGACCTCTCCGACCCGATCGGGCCGGGATGGCTGGAAGAGAGCGCCCGCGACGTGACCGGACTCGGCGGGCACGCCATCCTGGCCCTCGTGACGCTGGCGACACTCGCCTACCTTCTCCTGACGCGGCGGCGAGGGGCGGCGTGGCTCGTGCTCGTCTCCATCGGCGGCGCCATGCTGGCGAGCGCGCTCCTCAAGATCGGCTTCGAGCGGCCGCGGCCCGACCTCGTGCCGCACGGCGTCCGCGTCTACACGGCCAGCTTTCCGTCCGGCCACGCCATGCTGTCGGCCGCCACCTACCTGACGCTCGGCGCGCTCCTCGCCCGGGTGCACGGGCAGCGCCGGGTCAAGGCCTTCTTCGGCGGTCTCGCCGTCGCGCTGGCGGTGCTGATCGGCTGCTCGCGGGTTTATCTCGGCGTCCACTGGCCGTCGGACGTCCTGGCCGGCTGGTGCGGCGGCGCCGGCTGGGCGGCGATGTGCGCATACCTGGCGCTGCTGCTGCAGCGCCGCGGGACGGTCGAGACTGCCGCCCCGCCGCCGACTCCGGAGGGCTGAGCCGCCGCCGTCCTGCCTCGCCGGCCCGCGCGCCCGGCCGTCGGCGCCCGGCGCCCGCTATGCCGGCGCGGCCGCGCCGATCCGCTTCCAGTAGAGCCGCGTCCCGGACATCACGCCGTGCGGCGTCAGCGCGTAATCCGGGATCTCGCCCGCGAACGTGAAGCCGAGCTTCTCGTAGAAGGGGGAAGCGCCCTCCACCGTGGCCGTGTCCAGGACGAGGAGCGTGCGTCCGTGTTCCCCGGCCAGGCGCTCGGCCTCCCGCATCAGCGCCGACGCGACCCCGCGCCCCCTCGCGCTCGGCAGCGTCATCATCTTGGCGATCTCGGCCCGGTGGCGCTGGTTCTCCGGCATGTCGAGCACGAGCGTCACCGTGCCGAGGAGGGCGTCGCCCTCGAAGGCGCCGAGCACGATCCGCTCGCCACGCCCGGCCGCCGCGAGGGAGCCGTCCCAGAAGCCGGCGGCCGTTTCGGGCGAGAGCGGGTGCAGGAAGCTGACGGACCCGCCGCCCGCGACCGTCTCGACGAGCAGGATGCGGAGCGCATCCCGGACGGCCGGCATCGGGCGGAGCGGCGCGATCCTGATCCCGGCCATGGGTCGTCGTCCTCCGGGCCCGTCAGGCGGCGAGCAGGTGCCGGCCGTCATGTCCGGCGATGCGGACGGGACGGATCTCGCCCGCCGGGACGGCGCGGGCGAAGCGCACGGCCGTGTAGCTCTCCGCCCGGCCGATGCCGCCCCGCTCGGTGAGGACGGACAGGGTGCGGCCGACCTCGCTCTCGAGGTGGCGGCGGAACGCGGCATTCCCGGCCGCGCGGAGCCGCGCCGCCCGCTCCTTCACGGCCGGAGCCGGGACGGCCGGCATGCGGGCGGCCGGGGTGCCGGGCCGGGCCGAGAAAGGGAAGACGTGCAGGTGGGTCAGCCCGCATTCCGCGACGAGGTCGAGCGAGCGGCGAAACATCTCCTCCGTTTCCGTCGGGAACCCGGCGATGAGGTCGGCCCCGAACACGGTGTCGGGACGCAGCCGCCGGACCGCCCGGCAGAACGCGATTGCGTCCGCCCGGGAATGGCGCCGCTTCATGCGTTTCAGGACGAGGTCGTCGCCGGCCTGGAGCGACAGGTGGAGATGCGGCATGAGCCGCGCCTCCTCGGCCAGGGCGCGCAGGAGATCGTCGTCCGCCTCCACGGAATCGATGGACGAAAGGCGCAGGCGCGGCAGGTCCGGCACCTCCCGGAGGATGTCCCTCACGAGCATGCCGAGCCGCGGCGTGCCCGACAGGTCGGCGCCCCAGCCCGTCATGTCGACGCCCGTCAGCACGACCTCGCGGGCGCCGCCCGCGACGAGGCGGCGCACGTGCCGCACCGCCTCGGCCGACGGGACGGAGCGCGAGGGTCCGCGCCCGAACGGGATGATGCAGAAGGTGCAGCGGTGGTCGCAGCCCGTCTGCACGGGAACGAGCCCGCGCGTGCGCCCGTTCTCCGTCTCCGTCCGCAGCGGCGCCAAGGCGGCCGGCGCCGCGGGAAGGCGCAGGTCGCGCCAGGTTGCGGATTCGGCCTTGCGGCCGTTCTCCAGGATGGCGGATACGCCCGGCAGGCCGGCGAAGCGGTCGCGGGCGACCTGCGAGGCGCATCCCGTCACCACGATCGGGGTGCCGGGGCGGTCGCGCGCGGCCCGGATGACGGCCTTGCGGCCCTGCCGGACGGCCTCGGACGTCACCGCGCAGGTGTTCACGACCGTAGCGTCGCGATGCCCGGCCGCTTCCGCCGCCTCCCGCATGGCGTCCGATTCGGCCGCGTTCAGCCGGCAGCCGAAGGTGACGATCTCGACGGCCATCAGGCAGCCGCGGCCGTGATCCCGGCCGGAATCACGCCCTCGCCTTCCAGCTCGACCGGCCCCGTCATGAGGACGTGCCCGTCCGCCTCCCGCCACTCGACGACGAGGTCGCCGCCCGGAAGGGTCACGGTGGCGCGCCGGCCGGTCCGGCGGAGCCGGAACGCGGCGACCAGGGCCGCGCAGGCGGCCGAGCCGCAGGCCAGAGTCAGGCCGGCCCCGCGCTCCCAGACCCGCAGCACGATGCGGTCGGGCGAGACGACGCGCGCGACCGAGATGTTGGCCCGCTCCGGGAAGACGGGATGGTTCTCGAGGAGCGGCCCGATCCGGGCGAGGTCGTAGCCGTCCGGATCGTCCTCCACCCAGAACACCGCGTGCGGGTTCCCCATGCTGACGACGGAGGGGGAATGGAGGAGCGGCGCGTCGATCGGCCCGACCTGCAGCTCGATGCGGCGCGTGTCCTGGAACGGCTCGGCCAGCGGGATGTCGCGCCAGCCGAGGCGCGGCTCGCCCATGTCCACCGTGAACTCGCCCCCCTCGCCGCGGGTCGCGAGCAGCTTCCCGTTGCCGGTCTCGAGCACCAGCTCCGCCCCGTGCGGGCGGCTCATGACCGGGTCGTCCGTCATCGCCCAGGCGACGCAGCGTGTGCCGTTGCCGCAGGCGCCGGCCTCCGACCCGTCCGTGTTGAGGATGTCGAGCGCGGCGTCGAAGCCGGGCTTGCGCGGGTCCCGGATGGCCATGAGCTGGTCGAAGCGGCTTTCCGGCCGGGCCGCGACGGCCCGCACCTCCGCGGGATCGAGCCGGCCGGCGGCGCCGCGCAGGTCGACCACCAATATGGCGTTGCCGGCGCCGTTCATCTTCAGGAAGCGGCGCCCGGCCAGGAGGCTGGAACCATCGGGCATCGGTCCCGTATAC
>CALMTJ010000110.1 GCA_937872715.1 uncultured Methylobacteriaceae bacterium | reverse complement strand
CGTAATAATAATCGAGCCCCGTCTCGCCGAACGCCACGACTTTGGGGTGGCTCGCCTCGGCCAGCAAGCGCTCAGCCTGCACATCGGGCTCCGCCTCGGCCTCGTGCGGATGGATGCCCACCGAGCACCAGATATCGTCATAGGCCTCGGCGGCCGCCCGCACCCCGGCGAACTGCGACAGCTTGGTTCCGATCGTCAGCATCGTGCCGACGCCCGCGGCCCGGGCGCGCGCCACCACGGCGGGCGGCAGGCCCGCGAGCTTCGCGACCTGCAGCCCGTAGGAGCGGTCGGCGGCTCCGGGGACGACCTCGTGCAGGAAGACGACGTCGCCGTTCCACTCCGTCATCCGGAGCGTGGCATTGGCGAGGCGCGGCAGCCGCTCGGCGAGCGCCGTCAGCTCGTGAAAATGCGTGGCGAACAGCGCCCGGCAGCGGTTGCGTTCGTGCAGGTGCTCGACCGTCGCCCAGGCGATGGAGAGCCCGTCGAAAGTCGCCGTGCCGCGGCCGATCTCGTCCAGGATCACGAGCGAGCGCGCCGTCGCCTGGTTCAGGATGGCGGCCGTCTCCACCATCTCGACCATGAAGGTGGAGCGCCCGCGCGCGAGGTCGTCGGCCGCGCCGACCCGGGAGAACAGCCGGTCCACGATCCCGAGATGGGCGCAGGCGGCCGGCACGAAGGCGCCCGTCTGCGCCAGCACCACCGCCAGCGCGTTCTGGCGCAGGTAGGTCGACTTGCCGCCCATGTTCGGGCCGGTGACGAGCAGGATGCGCCCGGCCTCGGCCCCGCCGAGGTCGCAGCCATTGGCGATGAAGGGCTGCCCGTCGCGCCCGAGCGCGGCCTCGACGACCGGGTGCCGGGCGCTCGTGAGGGAGAAGGCGAGCCCGTCATCCATGCGGGGACGCGCCCAACGGCCCTCCTCGGCGAGGTCGGCCAATGCCGCCGAGACGTCCACCACCGCCAGCGCCTCGGCGGCCGCCGCGACCTCGCCGCCCGCGAGGCCGGCCGCCTCCGCCAGGCCGTCGAAATGGGCGAGTTCGAGCCTGAGCGCCCGCTCGGACGCGGAGGCGATGCGGGATTCGAGCTCGGCCAGCTCGGCCGTGGAGAAGCGCATCGCGCCCGCCATGGTCTGGCGGTGGATGAACGTGTCGCGGCGCTCGGCTGCCAACGCCTCGCCGGCCGCCTGCGGCACCTCGACGAAGTAGCCGATCAGGTTGTTGTGCTTGACCCGCAGCGTCCGGCAGCCGGTCTCGGCCGCGTAGCGGGATTGGAGCGCCGCGATGACCCGGCGGGAATCGCCCGCGAGCTCGCGCAGCTCGTCGAGGGCGGGATCGAAGCCGGGCCGGACGAAGCCGCCTTCGCGCCTGAGCAGCGGGAGATCGTCCGCCAGCGCGTCGCGGAGCCGCCCGGCGAGCGCCGGGTCGATCCGGTCCAGCGCCCCGTGCGCCGCCCGGAGCTCCTCCGGCAGGTCGCCGGCGGCGCCGAGCAGGGCGGCGATGTCGGCCGCGGCGTCGAGTCCCTCGCGAAGGCAGAGGAGGTCGCGCGGCCCGCCTCGGCCGAGGCTGAGCCGCGACATCGCCCGCATCGTGTCCGGCGCGCCGGACAGGCGGGTCCGGAGCGCCTCCCTGAACGGGCGGTCGGCGGCCAGCCTCGCCACGGAATCGTGGCGCCGCTGGATGCCCCGGAGCTCGGCGAGCGGCCCGGCGAGGCGCTCCGCCAGGAGCCGGCCGCCGGCCGACGTGACCGTCCGGTCTACCGCGTCGAGCAGCGAGCCGGACCGCTCGCCGCCCAAGGTGCGGGTCAGCTCGAGGTTCGCCCTGGTCGCCGGGTCGATGAGGAGGAGGCCGCCGGCTTCGGACCGGACGGGCGGCTGGAGGGCCGGACGGCCGCCGAACTGGGTGCGGAGCGCATAGTGGAGGGCCGCGCCCGCCGCCGCGACCTCCGTCCGGCCGAAGCTTCCGAAGCCGTCGAGCGTCGAAACGCCGAAGAACTCCTTCAGCCGCCGTTCCGCCGACGCGGCGTCGAGCCCGTCCCGGGCGAGCGGCGTGAGGGCGGCCCGGCTGTCCCGCCAGAGGGGCTTCAGCTCGGGGTCCTCTGCGATCGTGTCCGGCAGCACGATTTCGCTCGCGTCCAGCCGCCCGAGCTCGGCCGCGAGCGAGCCTCCCTCCACCTCGCCGACGGAGAAGCGGCCCGTGGAGATGTCGAGCGAGGCGACCCCGTAGCACCACGCCGTCTCCGACACGCGCCGGCGCGCGAGCGCGACCAGGAGGTTGGCGCGCCGGGGCTCGAGCAGCCTGTCCTCCGTCAGCGTGCCGGGCGTGACGAGGCGGACGACGGCCCGTCGAACGACGGATTTCGCGCCCCGCTTCTTGGCCTCGGCCGGGTCCTCCGTCTGCTCGCAGACCGCGACCCGGTGACCCAGCGCGATCAGGCGATGGAGGTACTCGTCCGACCGCTCGACCGGGACCCCGCACATCGGGATGTCGTCGCCTGCATGCCGCCCGCGCCGGGTGAGCGTGATCCCGAGCGCCCGCGAGGCCACGAGCGCGTCGGCGAAGAACAGCTCGAAGAAATCCCCCATGCGGTAGAACAGGAGGCAATCCGGATTGGCCGCCTTGATCTCGAGATATTGCGCCATCATCGGCGTGACCCGCTCCGCCGAGGCCGGGGCGGAGGCCGACGACGGCACGGGGCCGGAGGAGAGGTCGCCCATGCCCTCCTATGCGACAGCGCTGGA
>CALMTJ010000109.1 GCA_937872715.1 uncultured Methylobacteriaceae bacterium | reverse complement strand
GGGGAGGGGAGGCGCGAGACCCCGATGACCGACGCACCCCCCGACACCCGCTCCCGCAACGAGCACATCAAGGAAGCGTCCGGCTTCCTCCGCGGCACGCTGGCCGAGGGCATCCTGAAGGAGGTCACGGGCGCCATCTCGGAGGATGACGGCCAGCTCGTGAAATTCCACGGCATGTATCTCCAGGACGACCGCGACCTCAGGCCGGAGCGCACGAGGAAGAAGCTCGAGAAGGCCTACAGCTTCATGATCCGGCTCCGCATCCCGGGCGGGGTCGTGACGCCGCGGCAATGGCTCGTCCTGGACGACATCGCCCGGACCTATGCCAACGGGTCGCTCCGGGTGACGACCCGGCAGACCTTCCAATTCCACGGCGTCATCAAGTCCAACCTGAAGCGGACCATGCGGGCGATCGACGGGGCGCTGCTCGACACGATCGCGGCCTGCGGGGACGTGAACCGCAACGTCATGGCGGCCACGAACCCGCACCTGTCGGGCGCCCACCGGGCCGCCTACGAGCTCGGCCGCGCGATATCGGACGGGCTCCTGCCGAAGACGCAGGCCTGGCGCGAGAGCTGGCTCGACGGCGAGAAGGTCGTGGGCGGCGAGCCGGAGCACGAGCCGGTCTACGGCCGCACCTACCTGCCCCGGAAGTTCAAGACGGTGGTGGCGGTGCCGCCCTCGAACGAGGTCGACGTGTTCGCCCACGACCTCGGCTTCGTCGCCATCCTGGACGGGCGGGGAAGGCTGGAAGGCTGGAACGTCACGGTCGGCGGCGGCATGGGCATGACGCATGGCGAGCCGGACACCTATCCGCGCATCGCGGACGTCATGCTGTTCTGCGAGCCGGACTGGGCGCTGAAGGTGGCCGAAGCCGTGATGACCGTGCAGCGCGATTGGGGCGACCGCACCAACCGCAAGGCGGCGCGGCTGAAATACACGATCGACCGGCGGGGCCTCGCGGCGTTCCGGGCGGAGGTCGAGGCGCGGGTGGGCCGCGCCTTCGCCGACCCGAAGCCGTTCCGGTTCGACGGCAACGGCGATCGCTACGGCTGGGTCGCGGGCGAAGACGGCCTCCTGCACCTCACCCTCTTCATCGAGAACGGCCGCATCCGGGACCGCGACGACGGGCCGCTCCTCCTCGCGGGTCTCCGGCGCATCGCGGAAGTGCACGAGGGCGAGTTCCGACTCACGGGAAATCAGAACGTCATCGTGGCCAATGTCCGGCCCGAGAAGCAGGGTGAGATCGACGCCATCGCGGCCGAATTCGGCCTCGCAACCAACTCCACGGCGCTCCGGCGCAACGCGATGGCCTGCGTGGCGCTCCCGACTTGCGGCCTCGCGCTGGCCGAGAGCGAGCGCTACCTGCCCGGCCTCGTGACGCTGCTTGAAGAGCGGCTCGCCGCGCATGGGCTCTCCGAGCAGGAGATCACGATCCGGATGACCGGCTGCCCCAACGGCTGCGCCCGGCCCTACATCGCGGAGATCGGCCTCGTCGGCAAAGGTCCCGGCCGCTACAACCTCTACCTCGGGGCGGCCTTCGACGGCTCCCGCCTGTCGAAGCTCTACCTGGACAACGCGGACGAGGCCGCGATCGTCGCCGCCCTCGATCCGCTCTTCGCGGCCTTCGGGCGCGAGCGGCAGGCCGGCGAGCGGTTCGGCGATTTCGTCCTCCGGGCCGGTTTCGTGGCCCGCACGCGCGAAGGGCGCGAGTTCCACGACGACACCGGCCCGCGGAGGGCGGCCGCTTGAACGCCGCGTCCCTCGCGATTCGGGGCCGCCTCCGCGAGGCGGCGCACCTCTTGCACGCCGGATCGCGATGACGGTCCAGCCGACACCTTCCGAGAGCCGCCCGGCCAGGCTGGAGCCGCTCGCCAAGCTGCCGATCTTCGTCGGCCTGCAGGGCCGGCGCGTGGTGCTGATCGGCGGCGGCGAGCCGGCGGTCTGGAAGGCGGAGCTGCTGGCAGCCGCGGGCGCGTCGCTCTCCGTCTATGCGGCCGATCCGCATCCGGACCTCGCCGCGCTGGCGGCCGGGGCGCCGGGCCTCTCCCTCCACCGGCGCGCCTGGGAAGAGGCCGATCTCGACGGTGCCGTCCTCGTCGTCGCCGAGGCGGGAGGCGAGGAGGCCGTCCGCATCAGGGACGCCGCGCGCCGGCGCGGGCTCCTGCTGAACGTGATCGACGACCCGGCCTTCTGCGACTTCCAGTTCGGTACGATCGTGAACCGCTCCCCGGTCGTCGTCGGCATCATGACGGACGGAGCGGCGCCGATCCTCGGGCAGGCGATCCGGCGGCGGATCGAGGCGGTTCTGCCGGCGTCGCTCGCCTCATGGTCGCGGGCCGCGAAGGCTTTCCGGGACAGGCTCGCCGAACGGCTGCCGGGACGCGGCGAGCGGCGGTTCTTCTGGGAGGCCTTCGTCGACCGGGCCTTCGGCGCTCCGGTGCCGGAGGCGGACCAGGCCGGCGAGCTGGAACGGATCGCCGCCTCCCTGGCCGGCGGGGCGCGGCCCGCCGGTCGCGGCGGCGAGGTCGTGATCGTCGGGGCCGGCCCGGGCGATCCCGAGCTCCTGACCTTGCGGGCCATGCGGGAGCTGCAGGCCGCGGACGCCATCGTGTACGACCGGCTCGTCACGCCGGGCATCCTGGAGCTCGCCCGGCGGGAGGCCCGCCGCGTCCATGTCGGCAAGGAAGGGCACGGGGCCGCCTGCCGGCAGGAGGACATCTCGGCGCTGCTCGTCGACCTCGCGCTCGCGGGCGAGCGGGTGGTGCGCCTGAAAGGAGGCGACCCCTCCGTGTTCGGGCGGAGCGGCGAGGAGATCGCCGCCTGCCGGGAGGCGGGCGTGCCGGTCAGGATCGTGCCCGGAATCACGACGGCCAGCGCCGCCGCGTCCTCCCTGGCCGTGTCCCTCACCCATCGGAACCATGCGCAACGGCTGCATTTCGTCACCGGGCACGACCGAACCGGGCGGCTCCCGGAGGATCTCGACTTCGCCGCGCTCGCCGACCCCCGCGCGACGCTCGTCGTCTATATGGGCCGCCGCACCTCCGCGGCGCTCGCAGGTAGGCTCGTCGCCGCCGGGCTCGGGCCCGACACCCCCGTCGTCGCATTGGCCGACGTGTCCCGGCCGGACGAGGAGCGGGTGGCCGGAACCCTCGCGGAGCTTGGCTCCGGCCGCCTCCGGTTCGCGGAAGGCCGCCCGGTCATCATCCTGATCGGCCGGGTTCTCGCGAACGCGTCGACGGCCGGGGCCGGCCCGTCTTCCGGCGGGCAGGCTCGGCCCCCTCGAGATCCGGTCGTGCAGCATGACTTGGTCGGCGACTAGCGCGGCGGGCCCCGCTCGGGACGGGTTCGCCCGCCCGAGCCACGCCGCGGGCGGAACCGGGCCGGAGAGCTTCCGCGTCCGCGAAGCGGTCTCGACCGGAACACCGCCGGGCCGCGGCGATGTCGCGGAGGCGGCCGCGTGAGGCGCGCAACCAAGCCGCTGGACCGCGTGGACCGCGAGATCCTCCGCATCCTGCAGACGGACGCGGACGTGCCGATCGCCACCATCGCCGATCGCGTGGGCCTGTCGCAGACCCCGTGCTGGAAGCGCATAAGGCGGCTGGAGGTGGACGGGATCATCACCAAGCGGGTGGCGCTGCTGGACCCCGGGAAGATCGGCCTCGGGATCACGGTCTTCGTGTCGATCCAGGCCCCCGACCATTCGCAGGACTGGCTGACGCTGTTCGCGGAGAGCGTGTCCGCCATGCCGGAGGTGATGGAGTTCTACCGGATGGCCGGCGACGTGGATTACATGCTCCGGGTGGTCGTGTCGGACATGACGGCCTACGATGCCTTCTACAAGCGGCTGATCGCGACGGTCCCCCTGAAGAACGTCACGTCGCGGTTCGCGATGGAGCGGATCAAGTCGGAAACCGCCTTCGTGATCGCCTGACCGCGGCGGGCCGGCGCTCGGGACGGGAACCGCTCGGT
The DNA here is from genome assembly GCA_937872715.1 of uncultured Methylobacteriaceae bacterium. Classification (GTDB taxonomy): domain Bacteria; phylum Pseudomonadota; class Alphaproteobacteria; order Rhizobiales; family Beijerinckiaceae; genus Enterovirga. Next base: position 1,114 of record CALMTJ010000109.1, on the reverse strand, counting down.
GGCACCGCGGCGTCCGGCGGCGTAGAACCCACCCGGCGAAGCAGGCATGAACAGGAGGGCCGTCCCGTGAGCGAGCCCCGCACCATCCATCTCGGCGACACGGACAACGTGGTGATCGCGGTCGACGTCATCGGCCCGGGAGAGACCGCGCACGGCATCACGGCGCGGCAGAAGGTGATGAAGGGCCACAAGATGGCCATAGCCCCGATCCGGGAGGGCGAGCCGGTCGTGAAGTTCGGCCAGATCATCGGATTCGCGACCACCCACGTGGCGCCGGGCGAATGGGTGCACGAGCACAATGTCGGCCTCCGCGATTTCGACCGCGACTACCGCTTCGCGGAGGATGCGCGCGACGACGGCCTCCTGCCGGAGGCGGAGCGCGCGACGTTCCAGGGATATCGCCGCGCCTCCGGCCGGACGGGGACGCGCAACTACATCGGCATCCTGACGAGCGTGAACTGCTCCGCCTCCGTCGCCCGGTTCGCCGCGCAGGCGGTCGAGCGCTCGGGCGCGCTCCGCGACCATCCGGGCATCGACGGCATCGTGGCGATCGTCCACGGCACAGGCTGCGGGCACGCCGCCTACGGCGAGGGGTTCGAGGTTCTGCGGCGGACGCAATGGGGCTACGCGAGCCACCCGAACTTCGCCGCCGTGATCATGGTCGGGCTCGGCTGCGAGGTGTTCCAGATCGGCCGCATGAAGAGGGAATACGGGCTCTCCGAAACGGACACGTTCCGGACGCTCACCATCCAGGAGACGGGCGGCACCCGTAAGACGGTGGAGGCGATCGCGGCCGCCATCCGGGACATGCTGCCGGTCGCGGCCGCCGCCCGCCGCGAGACGCGGCCGGCCTCCGAACTGATCCTCGCGCTGCAATGTGGCGGCTCGGACGGCTATTCGGCGCTGACCGCGAACCCGGCGCTCGGGATCGCGTCGGACATCCTGGTGCGCAACGGCGGCACCTCCATCCTGTCGGAGACGCCCGAGATCTACGGCGCCGAGCACCTCCTGCCCCGCCGGGCCGCGACCCGGGCGGTCGGCGAGAAGCGCGTCTCCCGCATCCGCTGGGGGGAGGAGTACACGGCCAAGAACGGCGGCGAGATGAACAACAACC
>CALMTJ010000108.1:3265-5426 GCA_937872715.1 uncultured Methylobacteriaceae bacterium | reverse complement strand
CTTCAGGATCGTGTCGCAGAACGTCCGGGTCGGGCGATAGACCGCGTCGGTCACGAGCAGGTGGTCGCCCGCCTTGACGCAGGCCAGCAGCGCGACGGTCACGGCCGCGAGCCCGGACGGCGTCAGCACCGTCCCGGCCGCGCCCGCAACCAGCTCGTCCGCTCCCGTCAGAGGCGGGACCACGGGCACGGCCCAGAACCAGGCTCCGGCGGGAACGCCCGTGACGCCCGCCCGCACGGCTCCGGCTCCGGCCACGTCCATCGGCGTGCAGCCTGCGCCCATTCCGCCGGCCGCCATGGGCGGAGCCGCCACCTCCCCCACTCAATGAGGTCGGCCCCCCGCGGGCTGGCGCTGGCCATCGCCGCTTTCGCGAGCTCGGCCGCTGGGGGGCAGGGAGCCGGCCCGGCCCCGACCCGCACCGACATGTCGCCGGCGGCGCCGACCGCCGCGACGGGTCCAGATGCCGGCCAGACCTACAAATATCCGCCGACGACGGGCGCCATCCTGCCGCCGGAAAGCCGGACGCCCTATAGCGGCACGCCGAGTTCCTCCGAGACCCGCGCGAACGAGCCCGTCTCGAAGGCGGGCGCCGAGACGGTGCCGTCCAAGTAGCGGCAGCGCATGGCGTAGGCCTCTGGTCCTCCGGGGCCGACCGGGCTAGCCGTGGCACGAGTGGAGCGTCCGTCTCATGATCGACAGGGTTCTCGGCGACATCGATGCCGATCTCGACACGGCGCTGTCACGGCTGTTCGATTGGCTCCGCATCCCGTCGATCTCGACGGATCCGGCCTTCAAGGGCGATTGCCGCCGCGCCGCGGAATGGGTCCGGGGCGACCTCGAGGCGCTGGGGTTCGAGGCGCGGCTGAGCGAGACGTCGCTCCACCCCGTCGTGATCGGCCATCTGCCGAAGCCCGGCGCCCCGCATGTCCTCTTCTACGGGCATTACGACGTCCAGCCGGTCGATCCGCTCGACCTTTGGGAGGTGCCGCCGTTCGAGCCGCGGCTCACGGAGCTGCAGCCCGGCCGGAAGGTCGTCCAGGCGCGCGGCGCCTGCGACGACAAGGGCCAGGTCATGACCTTCCTGGAGGCCTGCCGGGCCTGGAAGGCGACGGAGGGCGGACTCCCGGTCGGGCTCACCGTGCTGATCGAGGGCGCGGAGGAGATCGGCTCGCGGGGCCTGCCCGAATGGCTCCTGGCCAACAAGGACGAACTCCGCGCGGACGTCGCCCTCGTCTGCGACACCGGCATGTGGGACCGGGCGGTGCCGGCCATCACCACCTCGCTGCGGGGGCTCGTCTATCGCGAGGTCGTCGTGCGGGCGGCGAACCGCGACCTCCATTCCGGTTCGTTCGGCGGCGCGGCCCGCAACCCGATCCACGTCCTCGCCCGCATCCTGGCCGACCTCCACGACTCATCGGGCCGCATCACCCTGCCGGGCTTCTACGACGGCGTTCCGGAGACCCCGCCCGAGATCCTCGCCCAGTGGAAGGGCCTCGGCCTCACGGCCGAGAACTTCCTCGGGCCGATCGGCCTCGGCGTGCCGGCAGGCGAGCGGGACCGCATGGTGATCGAGCAGATCCAGTCCCGTCCGACATGCGACGCGAATGGCATACTCGGCGGCTATACGGGCGAGGGCAACAAGACGGTCATCGCCGGGACGGCGAGCACCAAGCTCTCCTTCCGGCTCGTCGGGGATCAGGACCCGGACGCGATCGGCCGGACGTTCGAAGCCTTCGTGCGCGAGCGGGTGCCGGCCGACTGCTCCGTCGAGATCCTCGGCACCGGCGGGTCGCGGGCGATCCAGCTTCCCTACGGCATGCCGGCGCTCGCCAAGGCGCGGGCCGCGCTCGCGGCCGAGTGGGGGAGCGAGCCGGTCACGATCGGGGCGGGCGGCTCCATCCCGATCGTCGGCGCCTTCAAGCGGACGCTCGGCCACGCCACCCTGCTCGTGGGCTTCGGCCTCGAGGACGACCGCGTCCATTCTCCGAACGAGAAATACGACCTGTCGAGCTTCCACAAGGGCGCCAGGAGCTGGGCCCGCATCCTGGAGGCCCTGGCGACCGGATAGGTCCTTATCAAACCTTCCGGTTCGGCTGGTCCGTCATGGCCGGGCTTGGCCCGGCCATCCACGGAGGACGCTGCCGCGAGCGAGCCCGTCGTA
>CALMTJ010000108.1:0-3248 GCA_937872715.1 uncultured Methylobacteriaceae bacterium | reverse complement strand
GCCCCGCCCCTCCGGACGTCAGGCCGCCTGGGAGACCTTCGTCTCCGTCGCCACCGACGCGACCGTCTTCAGGATCTGCGAGGCGATCTGGTAGGGGTCGCCCTGGGAGTTCGGGCGGCGATCCTCGAGGTAGCCCTTGTAGTCGTTCTTCACGAAGGAATGCGGGACCCGGATGGAGGCGCCGCGGTCGGCGACGCCGTAGCTGAACTTGTTCCAGGGCGCGGTCTCGTGCTTGCCGGTGAGGCGCTTGTCGTTGTCGGGACCGTAGACCGCGATGTGGTCGTGCAGGTTCTTGTCGAAGGCCGCCATCAGCGCCTCGAAATAGGCCTTGCCGCCCGTCGAGCGCATGTGCTCGGTCGAGAAGTTGCAATGCATGCCCGACCCGTTCCAGTCCGTGTCGCCGAGCGGCTTGCAATGGTACTCGATGTCGATGCCGTACTTCTCCGTCAGCCGCTGGAGGAGGTAGCGCGCCATCCAGACCTCGTCGGCCGCCTTCTTGGAGCCCTTGCCGAAGATCTGGAACTCCCACTGCCCCTTCGCGACCTCGGCGTTGATGCCCTCGTGGTTGATCCCGGCCGCGAGACACGCGTCGAGATGCTCCTCCACGATCTTCCGGGCGACGTCGCCCACGGCGGCGTATCCGACGCCGGTGTAGTACGGGCCTTGGGGGGCCGGGTAGCCGCTGTCGGGGAAGCCGAGCGGACGGCCGTTCTTGTAGAAGAAGTATTCCTGCTCGAAGCCGAACCACGCCCCCTCGTCGTCCAGGATGGTGGCACGCGAATTGGTCGGGTGCGGCGTCACGCCGTCCGGCATCATCACCTCGCACATGACGAGCGCCCCATTGGTGCGCGCGCTGTCCGGGTAGACCGCCACGGGCTTCAGGACGCAATCGGAGGACCGCCCCTCGGCCTGCATGGTCGAGGACCCGTCGAAACCCCAGAGCGGCAATTGCTCCAGCGTCGGGAAGCTCGCGAATTCCTTGATCTGGGTCTTGCCGCGCAGGTTCGGCGTGGGCGTGTAACCGTCGAGCCAGATGTATTCGAGCTTGTACTTCGTCATCGCGTCTCTCGTTCGTTGCAGGGTGCGGAGGCGTGCGGACCCTCGACGGCGCCGGCCCAATCAGCGATGCCCCGACCCAGGCAGGGTTCGTGCCAGAAGGCAGGTTCGGACGGCCATGAACGCAGTCAGACGAACTCGCATCTCCACTGCCGAGAAACTGCTCAGCCTTGCGCTGCCGGACAACAAGGCAAAATCATAAACGCCTAACTTTTAGACACCCCATGTATCGGGTGCTGACGGCTTATGGCGGATCGTGAAGAGAATGCCCATCTGGAGTTCAGCCGGCCGGTGCGAGTCGGGTTCGACGAGATGGATGCTGACAATGTCGACCGAGGTTTCGCGACGATCTGCGACCATCTACACCTTTCCATTACCGCGCAGGGAAGAGATCCCCCGTGCCGCAGAGATGCCGAAACGGGCGGGCGCCGTGTCGCCGCGCCGGCCGGACATCGTTTGGGGAGGCTCGTGGTATCACGAGGCGGCGATGCGGGAGGCGGATTCCACGCGCCGGTGACCGTCCCTGTCAGGCGCCGAAGATCGACCAGCCGAGCCTGCGCGTGAGCGCTTCCAGGGCGACCCGGCCGAGATGCGAGTTGCCGGCCCGGTCGAGGCCGGGCGACCACACCGCGACGGAGGCCTTGCCGGGGGCGATCGCCAGGATGCCGCCGCCGACGCCGCTCTTGCCCGGCAGCCCGACCCGATAGGCGAACTCGCCTGACCCGTCGTAATGGCCGCAGGTGAGCATCACGGCGTTGATGCGCCGCGCCCGCTCGGCCTGCACCACGGAATGGCCCGTCGAGGGGTCGCGGCCGTCATGGGCCAGGAAGCGACCAGCCGTCGCGAGCTGGCGGCACGACATCGCGATGGCGCAGTGGTGGACATAGACGCCGAGCGTGTACTCGACCGGGTTGTCGAGGACCCCGAACGATTTCATGTAATTCGCGAGCGCCGCATTGCGGAACCCCGTGCGCGCTTCGGAGGCCGCGACCGCCTCGTCGATCGCGACGCTCGGGTCCTGTGCCAGGAATTGCATGAAGCGCAGGATTTCGCCCAGCACCTCCCGCGGCTTGTGGCCGGACAGGATCAGGTCGGTGATCGCGATCGCGCCCGCGTTGATGAAGGGGTTGCGCGGGATGCCGCGCTCCCGCTCCAGCTGGACGATCGAGTTGAACGGGCTGCCCGAGGGTTCGCGGCCGACGCGGCGCCACACCCGGTCTCCCGACTTGCCGAGCGCCAGCGTCAGCGTGAACACCTTGGAGATGCTCTGGATGGAGAACGGCACGTCGCTGTCGCCGGCCGCCGCGACGGTGCCGTCCGCCGCGATCACCGCGATGCCGAACGCGGCCGGATCGACCCGCGCCAGTTCCGGGATGTAGGTCGCGACCTCGCCGCGATCGGCCCGCGCCTTCATCTCGTCCGCGATGTCGGAGACGACCTCCTGGAGATTCGGCACGGCTCGGCTCGTTCCCTGTTCCTGCTGGAAGGGCGGTGGTTGAGAGCTCCTAGCAGAACCGATGACGATCGGTCCGTCATGGCCGGGCTTGGCCCGGCCACCCACGTCCGTCCGGGGCCTCGACGTCCAAGGGCTTGCTCCCGGCACCGTCCTTCGTGGATGGCCGGGCCGAGCCCGGCCATGACGAACCGACCGTGACTCCAGGAGGTCTCGTTATAAACTCCAGCCACGACGTCCGTTCAAGACGTAGCCGAGACCGCGCGGTAAGCTGGACCGCCGGCCGAACATCATGAACGCAACGCCCATGCGCCTGCTCGTCGTAAATCCGAATTGCACAGCCTCGATGACGGCCAAGATCGGTGCCGCCGCCCGCGCGGTGGCGGCGCCCGGCACGGAGATCGCGGCCATCGATCCGGGCGAGGGGCCGGTGTCGATCGAGGGTTACGTCGACGAGGCCTTCGCCGTGCCGGGCCTGCTGGCCGCGATCAGGCGCGGGGAAGGGGAGGGGATCGACGCGCACGTGATCGCCTGTTTCGACGATACGGGGCTCGACGCCGCGCGGGCGCTGGCCGGGGCGCCGGTGGTCGGGATCGGGGAGGCGGCCTTCCACGTGGCGAGCCTCCTCGCCGGCCGGTTCTCGGTCGTCACCACCCTGTCGCGCACCGTGCCGGCGATCGAGGCCAACCTGCGACGCTACGGGCTCGCGGCCCGCTGCGCCCGCGTGCGCGCCTCGGAG
>CALMTJ010000107.1:349-12009 GCA_937872715.1 uncultured Methylobacteriaceae bacterium | reverse complement strand
GAGGTGGAGGAAGGCGGCCGCACCTTCATCCAGGAGCCCGGCCGCATCATCGTGCGGGACAACGACCGGACCTTCATCCGGCATGACGAGGCCGAGCGCTTCCGGGAATTCGGCGATGCCCGGACGGAGCGGAGGGGCGACGAGTTCGTCACCGTCACCGACCGGCCCGGCGGCGGGCAGGTCGTGACGGTCGTGGACGGCGACGGCCGCCTGATCCGGCGCCTGACCCGCTACCCGGACGGGCGCGAGGCCGTGATCATCGACAACGCCTTCGCGGGGCCGCCGCGGCCCGTCTACGAGGACGTCGTCGACCTGCCGCCGCCCCCGATCCGGATCCCGCGCGACCGCTACGTCGTGGACGCGGACGGCGCCCCGCCGGACCTGATCTACGACACCTTCGCGGCCCCTCCCCTCGAGCCGATCGAGCGCCGCTACACGCTGGATCAGGTGCGCTACAGCCCGAACCTGCGGGCCCGGATGCGGAGCGTCGACGTCGACACGATCAATTTCGAGACCGGCTCCTGGGAGGTGACGCCGGACCAGGCGCCGCGCCTCGCCGCCATCGCGCAGGGCATCAACCGGGTCATCGCCCGGAACCCGAAGGAGGTGTTCCTCCTGGAAGGCTACACGGACGCCGTCGGCAACGACGTCGACAACCTGTCGCTCTCCGATCGGCGCGCCGGTTCGGTGGCGAACGTCCTGACGAGGGTCTTCCGGGTCCCGCCCGAGAACCTGACCACGCAGGGCTACGGGGAGCAGTACCCGAAGGTGAACACGCCCGGCGCCAACCGGGAGAACCGCCGGGTCACCGTGAGGCGCATCACCCCGCTCCTCGACGGGCAGGCCCAGAGGTAGCGCCTGTCGCGGCGCGCCGGACCCGCGGGCCGGGCCGGGTTGACACCCGGGCCGGAACGTCATGCAAGCCCGGGATGTCCACCATCCTGTATGACGGCCTCAACCTGTCCCTGCGGACCGGGACCGGGATCGCGACCTACACCCGCAACCTCACGCGGGCCGCCCGCGCGAACGGACACCGGGTGTCGATCGCCTACGCGCTGCAGGATCCGGTGCCGGCGGACCCGATCCTCCGCGAGGTGGTGCTGTTCGAGGACAGGGCGCGGCCTCTCAGGAAGGTCGAGCGCTGGAGGAACGGCGCCAAGGCGCAGCTCGGCCTCTACGGCCGGTTGAGGCTGCACCCGGTGAACCCGAGCGGGACCGTCGAGACGGCCGCCCTCGCCGAGCGCCTTCCCGATTACGACGACCTCCAGGCGGGCGAGCAGATCTTCGAGCGCGCGAGGCTGCATTTCGCGGCCCGGGGGAGCCTGGCCGATCTCCGGCCGGAGGCGGCGCCGGACGTCGCCCATTTCACCTTCCCGACGCCGCTCCGCGTCCCGAAGGCCGCGAACCTCTACACGATCCACGACCTCGTGCCGATGCGGCTCCCCTACACGACGCTCGACAGCAAGCGGTTCTTCCACGGCCTGCACACGGCCATCGCCCGCACGGCGGACCACATCGTGACGGTGTCGGAGACGTCCCGGCAGGACATCATCCGACTCCTGAAGGTGCCGGAAGACCGCGTCACGAACACATGGCAGGCCGTCGCCGTGCCGGACGGCCTCCTCGCGAAGAGCGACGCCCTGGTGGCGGACGAGATCGGCGGCATGTTCGGGCTCGAGCCCGGACGCTACCTCCTGTTCTACGGGGCCATCGAGCCGAAGAAGAACGTCCGGCGGCTCCTCGAAGCGTTCCTGTCCTCCGGGCTCGACATCCCGCTCGTGATCGTCAGCTCGTCCGGCTGGCAGAACGAGGCCGAGCTGAAGATCATCGGCGACAAGTGGTTCCAGCGCCAGCCGCTCGGGGGCGGGAAGCGCCGCCCCAAGCTGAAGCCGATCTCCTATGCGCCCTACGGGCCGCTCGTCAGCCTGATCCGGGGCGCCCGCGCCGTGACCTTCCCGTCGCTCTACGAGGGATTCGGCCTTCCCGTCCTCGAGGCGATGCTGCTCGGCACGCCCGTCCTCACCTCGACCGCGTCCTGCCTCCCGGAAGTGGCGGGCGATGCCGCGCTCCTGGTCGACCCGACGGACGTGGACGCGATCCGGCGCGGTCTCGTCGCGCTCGCCTCCGACGACGACATCTGCCGCGAATACCGGGCGCGGGGGCGGGTCCGCGCCGAGATGTTCAGCCCCGCCCGCTACCGGGCGAGGGTCGGCGATCTCTACGGCAAGCTGGGCTTCCCGTCCGGAACCCCGCGATGACCCGTTCCGGCGCGTCCGCGATCGGCCTTGCGCGACGGCGGCCGGGCTCGAGGCGAGGCGCGGGACGGTTCTAGAAGCCGAACAGGTCGGGCATGGGTCCCTCGAGCCAGGCCGCCGGCCCGTCCGCCCAGGCGATCACGAGGGCGCCGAACTCGCTCCCGATCGCAAGCTGGGCTCCCTCCTCGATGATGCCGAAGCCCCCGCACCCGACTCGAACGGAGCCGAGATCGATCGCCCCGCCGATCACGAAGATCTGGACGGTCCCGCCCGCCTGGAAGGTCGGGCTGCGGGCGCCCGGGAGAAGCTGGAGCTGCACGGTGCGGTTGTTCCTCCCGCCCTTGCGGCCGTCGAAGATCAGCCGGCGTGACACCCGGGCGACCGATGTCGGCACGGCCGCGAGCCCGTCCACGTTGATGTTGATGTCCGGCATGACCTCCGGCTCGTCGTTCACGATCGCCGCGACCTTGGCGCCCGAATGGAGGGCCGGCGAGTCCATCTTGCCCGGGCCGCCGTACAGGACCGGGCCCTCGAGCCGCGCCGCCGCGAGCGTCTTCGCGTAGGCGATCGCGTCGTGGGTCGCGCCCTTCAGGTTGACGCCCATATCGCCGCGCAGCGCGGAGCCCTGGTAGTCGAACAGCCCTCCGTCCAGGAAATAGCTGTAGGCGGTGTCGAGGTGCTGGTGCAGCCCGGTGGAGGACAGCGTCTCGAAGGCGATGTAGCCGAGATATTTCCCCTTCGAGCGGTCCTCGGTGACGGAGGCCATGCGCAGGCCGGGCCGCGCCGCATCCGTCCAGCGGAGGTCCGCGGCGTCGATCCCGAACACGCCGTCGCCGGCCCGGCGTTCGACCAGGGTCAGGGCCGGCGCGGTCACGCGCGCGACGGCCGGAAAGGCGGGCGGATGAGCTGACATGCGGATCTCCCTGTGACCGCGCCCGGGAGGTTCTCGCCTTCCGGATGGTTCTTGCCGATGCGGACGACCTTATAGTAACATCTGTTACGACCCCGGCAAGAGGGTCCCGACACGTCGTCGCGGAGGACGCCCATGCTGCCCCTCAGACACCCACCTCACGTCGGAGGCAGGGCGCCCCTTTCCGTCTCGCCGCCGTCCGGCAGGGCGCGGGCCGTCCGGATGAGCTTGTCGAGGATCCGGTCGAGCTGGACGCGTTCGGACTCGTCGAGCTCCGCCAGGAGCGCGTTTTCCCGGTCTAGCCCGGACGGCGCGATGAGGCGGTACAGGGCCCAGCCCGCTTCCGTCAGCGCGAGCAGCGCCCGGCGGCCGTCGGCACTGTCGGGGCTTCGCCTGACCCGGCCCCGCCGCTCCAGCCCGGCCACGGCCCGGCTCACCGCCATCTTGTCGAGGCCGAGCCGGTCGGCGATGGCGGCCGACGGCAGCCCGGGCTCTCCCGCGAGGGTCAGCATCGTCCGCCACTCGATGAGCGAGAGCTGGTGCCGCCGCTCGAACAGGCCGGCGAAGGGCTTGGCCGTCAGGTTCACGAGCAGCAGCAGCTTGAAGACCGGGGATCGGTGGACGTCGAGGGGCATCATGGCGGGATCGTTCTCGCCGAACGCCACCCGAACGGGAAGAGCCGCGTCCGGGAGCGGGCGGCTTTCCGGCAACAGGAACGAACAGCAAGGGGAGGATGATCATGGCTGCCACTGACGCGAGTATCGGGACGTTCGCGGCCGCGACACCGGGGCCGGTGCGCCGCTTCGACCGGGCGGCGTTCCGGGTGGTGTTCCTGTCCAGCCTGGGGGGCGCGCTGGAATTCTACGACTTCATCGTGTTCGGGACGTTCGCGGCCTACCTGTCCAGGGCGTTCTTTCCCGCCGAGGACCCGTTCGTGTCGCTCCTGTCGACCTTCGCGGTGTTCGGGGCAGGCTACGTGGCGCGGCCTGTCGGCGGGCTCGTGTTTGGCCGGAGGGGAGACCGCTCCGGCCGGCGGGAATCCTTCCTCCTGTCGCTCGCCGTCATGTCGGCTTCGACGATGGCCATGGGGTGTCTGCCGACCTACGCGAGCGGCGGCGTCTGGGCCACGGCCGCCTTCGTGGCGCTGCGGCTGGTCCAGGGCTTCTGCCTCGGCGGCGAGCTCCCGGGCGCGATCACCTACGCGGTCGAGGTCGTGCCCGTGCGACGGGCGACGCTCGCCTGCGGGGTCGTGTTCGCCTGCGTGTCCTCCGGCGTCCTGCTCGCCACCGGGGTCAACGCCCTCGTCCACGCGCTCCTGCCTCCGGCCTCCGTGGAGGCCTATGGCTGGCGGATCGGGTTCCTGGTCGGGGGCGGGCTCGGCGTCCTCAGCTGGGCGCTCCGGCGGTCGCTGGAGGAGAGCCCCACCTTCCTGCGCATGCGCGAGCGCGCCCGGCTCGCCGGACATTCCGGCCGGGGGCCGCTGCGCGAGTTGTTCACCCGCTACCCCCGACGGATCTGGGTCGGGATCGGCTCGACCTGCGTGGTGGCCGCCTTCAACGGCCTGCTTTTCGCGCACATGCCGGCCTACCTGATCCGGACGCTCCGCTACGGCGGCGCGGAGGTTGCGACGGCCCTCAACGTCGCGAGCGCCGCGACGGCGGTCGCGCTCGTCGCCGGCACCTGGATGGCCGACCTCGCGCCGCGCCGCTACGTCTACCGCGTCGGCTGCGCCGTGATCGCGGCCGGCGCCCTCCCGGCCTACGGCGCCCTCGTCGCGCATGCGCTCCCGCTGCCGACATTGTTCCTCCTGATCGGCCTGTCGGCCGCGTTCACGCACGGCATCTTCGCCGGGATCCTGGCGGACCTGTTCCCGACGGAGGTGCGGTTCAGCGGCGTCGCCTTCGCGATGAACATCGGCGCAGTCGTCTTCAGCGGGCTGGGGCCGCTCGCCGCGACATGGCTCGTGGCGGCGACCGGCCGGCTGGACGCTCCCGCCTTCCTGATCGTCGCGGCCGCGCTCGTGGCCCTCGTCTGCAGCTTCGCCCTCCGAGGCCTCGAAGGTCAGGTCGGGGAGGACCCGGTCTGACCGTCGGCGCCGCCTGAAGGTGCGCCGGGCGTCCGCGGGGCAGAACAACACGACCCACCGCGCCGTGCCCTTGTCCACGACCGGCCGAAACCGGCCGATCGGCCCCTTGCCGGTACCGCGCGGTCGCGACGAGGTAGCTCAGCGTCGCGGGAGCCGTCGTGCTCGTCTTCTCCCACCGCTTGGCGGCCGCCACGACAGTCGAAGAGGAACGAAGAAGGCCACCCGACGGCGCTGAAGATCCCGGCGCGGCGTCGAGGAGGTCCTTCCAGGCGAGCCGGTCCGGCGGGCGGCGCCGTCCGGATCAGACCGTCAGCATCAGCGCGACCCAGACCATCGGGGCCAGGGCGACCATCGCGCCGCCCGCGCGGGTCTTCCCCCGCCACAGCGCCGCCATGGCGGGCACGACGAGGAGGCATGTCGGGACGGCGGTGAGCCCGAGAAGGTCCACGGCCATCGCCCTTTCCCAATCGCGCAGGCGCCCGGCCGACACCAGCGCGAGGTAGGCCATCGGCGTCAGTTCGAGGATCGCCAAGCCGAATGCCAGGCGGCGGAATGCTGCGGCCACGGCGAGCCTCTTCCCGGCGGTCCGCCTCATCCGGTGGCGATCGACCACAGGACGACGGCGACGAGAGATGCGGGCGGCGCGAGGGCGAGCGCGAAGGCGAGCCGCAGCCACTTGCGGGAGACCGCGAGGAGCAAGGCGGGAGCGGCTGTCGACGCGAAAATGCCGGTCGCCAGGATGGCGACGTCGTGGTCGATCCCCCTCGTGGCCGGGTCGGAGCCGGAGAAGAGGCCGTTGTAGACGAGCAGCGCCCAGACAGCCGTCTCGAGGAGCCCCATCGCGAGGACGATGTGCCGGAGCGAGAGGGTCGGCACCGGGCCTCTCACCGGTTCGACGCGTTTCATCGGCTGCCGAGCCGGAGAACCGGGAGATTCCGGTCCGGGGCGGTTCCGCTCGTGCAGACGGCGAGGAGCGCACCGTTCACGGCGCAAGGGCTCGGCGCGGGTGCGGCGTCGGCCGCGAGGCGGATATGGGCCCCGGCTTCCTCGGCCCGCATGGCGTCAGGGCCTGCGGCGGTGGCCAGGCTCGCCGCGGCGGCGAGCGCCAGGGCGATGCCCCCGAGGGACGCGCGGCCCCGGCCGGGTTGCGGGCGGTCGGCGATCCGGATGTGATGAAACATGACGTTCGTCCCTGGAAATTCGTTCGAGCAGGTTTAGGCGGGCCGGTTTGCTGGGTTGTGTCACGGTCGAGGCCCGACGGTTTCGTGGATCGGTCCTCGTCCGGCGGCGTTCGAGGCGGAGGTCTCGGCGTCACGCGGGGTGACCGGCCCCGTCGGTGCGGGACGCCGCGGCGGCGCTCCATCACGCTTGGAGGCGAAGCGCGGCCGGGGATAGTCTCGCGTCTCCTCGGCCTCGGGGCCGGCTTGAGAGATCCTCATGGGCGTGAGCCGTCACATCCTCGTCGTCGACGACGACGAGGCCGTCCTGGTAAGCGTCTCCGAATACCTCGTCTCGCACGGCTTCTCCGTCGCGACGGCGGCGAACGGGGCCGCGATGCGGGAGCGCATCGCCGAGCGCGAGCCGGCGCTGGTCGTGCTCGACATCGGCCTGCCGGGAGAAAGCGGGCTCGCCCTCGCGCAATGGCTGCGCGCCCGCGGCCCGATCGGCATCGTCATGCTGACCGGCCATTCGGAGCCCGTCGACCGGATCGTCGGGCTCGAAGTCGGAGCCGACGACTATCTTGGCAAGCCTTTCGTGCCGCGCGAGCTCCTGGCGCGAATCCGCGCCGTCATCCGCCGGAGCGGAGACGACGGAAATGCACGGCCGTCCGGACGCCCCGAGGATATCGGCTCGGAAGGCCGCATCCGGTTCGGGACCAAGTGGCTGGATCCGTCCTCGCGCGTCCTCCTGGATGAACGGGGCATGGTCTACCCGCTGACGACGTCCGAGTTCCTGCTCCTCAAGGCGTTCGCCGACCATCCCCGCCGCGTGCTCTCGCGCGACCGTCTCCTCGACCTCGCGGAAGGGCGTGATCCCGAGGCGTTCGACCGCGCCATCGACGTCCGGATCACGCGGGTGCGGCGCAAGATCGAACCGGATTCGGACAAGCCGACGATCATCCAGACCGTGCGCGGGGCCGGCTACATCTTCTCGCCGGACGGGAGGCAGCTCTCCTAGGCCGTGAGGGACGCCAGGGCGTCGCTCACGGCCCGGCGCACCTCGGCCGGCGTGAAGGGCTTCTCGATGACCGGCATGCCGGTTTCGGCCAGGAAGCGCCGGACCTCCCCGTCGAGCGCGTCGCCGGTCACGAAGATGATCCGGCCCGGGGCGCCGCGTCCGCGGCCCATCAGGGCGGCATGCAGGCCGGGGCCGTCGAGCTCGGGCATCCTGAGGTCGCTGATCATGAGGTCGTAGTCGAACGCGTCGACGCGGTGGAGCGCCTCGACGCCGGTCGTCGCCGTGTCGACCCGGGCCACCATCGGGGCGACGATCTCCCGCAATCCCTCGACGATCTCAGGCTCGTCGTCCACGATCAGCACGGACCCGCCCTGCGCCGTCCGCAAGACGGCCGCCTCGCCCTCGTCCGGGCTCTCCGCCCTGCCCGCCGCGGGGAGCTCGACCACGAAGGTCGCCCCGCCCTCGGGACTGTCCTCGTAGCTCAGCGTGCCCTGGTGAGCGATCGCGACGCTCCGGCAGAGGGACAGGCCGATGCCGGTTCCGCCACCCGGGGGCTTGGTCGTGAAGAACGGATCGTAGATGCGGGAGCGGATGGCCGCCGGAACGCCCGGCCCGTTATCGGAGAAGGCCAGCCGGACGCGGCCCTCCCCCGCCGTCGCCGAGATGCGAAGCCGGCGCGGCGCTTCCTTCTTCTGCAGCGCCTGCTGGGCGTTGACGATGAGGTTCATGGCGAGCTGACCGAGCTGGTCGGGGTCACCCAGGACGCCGGGCAGGTCGGCGGGCAGGTCGACCGAGACCGCGATGCCGCTGCTGCGCAGCCCGTAGGCCGTGAGGTCGAGGGCGGCGTCGACGACGTCGTCCAGCTTCACGGGCGCGCGGGTCGGCGGGCGCTGCCGGGCGATCGCGAGGAACGACTTCACGATCCTGGCGCAGCGATCGGCGGCCGTCTCGATCTTCTCGGCCCGGGTGATCGTGCGCGGGTCGGTGGTGCTCTCGCGCAGGAGAACGGCTTGGGTGACGACCACGGCCAGCGGGTTGTTCAGCTCGTGCGCGACGCCGGCCAGGAGCGATCCCAAGGCGGACATCTTCTCGCTCTGGTGGAGGGCTTCGCGCTGTCGCGCCAGCTCGGATTCCACCCGCTTGCGTTCGGTGAGGTCGCGAACGGTCGCGGAGAGGGCCTGGCGGCCGTCCAAGTCGACCGCGGCCAGCATGACCTCCACCGGAAACTGCGAACCGTCGGCGCGCTTGTGGGTCCATTCGAACACCACGTGCCCCTTCTCGTAAGCCTGCGCGATGCGATCGTCGACCGCGTCGAGCGACGACCGGCCGTCCGGCTGGAATTCCGGCGAGAGATCGACCGGATGCTTGCGGAGGAACTCCGCCCGATCCTCCACCTCGAACATGCGCAAAGCGGCCGGGTTGCAGTCGAAGAACCCGTCGCGGTCCAGGAAGACGATCGCGTCGCCCGTGAGAAGGAACGCGTTCTCCAGGAGCGCCGTGCTGCGGGCCGAGCCGGCATCGCTCATCGCTTACCTCGGTCGAACGATCCACCCGGCTGCGGACAAGGGCTGCCGGGCTCTGTCTGGCGGCGGTGATAGGAGCAGATCATGTCGTCGACATGCCGCCGATCGTTTCGTCGGCACGAAACAATCGGGGCGTCCGAGTGAGCGGCCCGCGCCTGTCAGCGGCGGTCGCGCAGGCCTGATCTGGCGGAGCAGCGGGCATGGGCGGGCGGATATCGGCGTTCGAGCTCGGTCACGCCGGACGGTCCGTCGGCGCCGACGATGTCCACCATGCAGGCGCAGTAGCGCCGCAAGCCCGCGAGACTCCTCCCGTCCGCCGTCCGCTCGGCGACGCAGTTTCTCGCCCACGCCTCGTCCTGCCCGCCCGCGACCGCCATGGTGGCCCCGAACGCGACCGCGCAGACGGTCAGGATCGGCAGGAGCCGTGAAGGGCCGTCACGCATCCGGGACGGCGTCGACACGCTCACAGGACGAAGGCCGCGGCGGCGGCCAGAAGATCCGGCACGAGGATCAGCCCGAAGCCGAGCTTGATCCGGGTCCCTCGGCGCGCGAACAACAGGGCCGGGAGGACGAACAGCACCCAATACAGGAGAGCGAAGACGCTGAAGCCGGCGAGCATGCCTCGGCCCGCCGGGTCCTGGCCGCCCGACAGGACGAGCGCGAACAGCGCTCCCGCGGCGACGAGCGCGGTCTTCAGGACTGCGATGGACAGCAGGGCAAGTCGCGCCACGTCCCGTTTCGGCGCGGCGACACGTTCTTCACGGGTGGGATCGGCGGATACCATGAAGGCGCCTTCGAAGGGCTCGCGAGGTTCGGAGTCGAGCCCGCGAGGGTACGCGGATCCCGAGACCCTCCATGCATTCCATGATGTCGGGAGAACCGAAAGCCCTTTCCCGCGATGTCGCCCTCTTCGATCGGTCCAGCGCTTCCGCCGGACGCTCGCGGTACGAGGCGGATGGCGCGGCTCGACGATACATTCGGGCGGTCTCGCGGCAACGCGCTGAAACAGGCTCCCGCGCATCTTGGGGAGCGCTCAGCGAACGCGGGAGACGACCATGCTTTCGATTCAGACCGACGACACCGCCTGCCCGTGTCACTCGACAGGCTCGGGACGCTCTACCGCGCCGAGATAGGGGAGGCCGTCGACACGCTGAGCGACCTGTCGGAAGGTCAGCGCATGGAGCTCGCCTTCTTCTGCTACGGGCGGGCGCATCTGCGTTCGCTCGGGATGGCCATCGCCGCGACGTGCGATGCCACGAGGCTCACGCGGCGGGCCGGAGCGCTCGGACAGGTGCTCGCCACCCAGTGCCGCGAGCCCCGCATCCCGAGAGCCAAGATCACGCTCGCCGGCACCCGGCATTGAGTTTGAACGGGGACGGGCCGCCATGCCCGTCACGGGATTGAGCGGGCCGTCTTGGATCCGCGGCTCCGCCCGCGCGCTGCGAAGGAGGCCAGGACCGTCGAGGTCCGGCAGCCGGAGATCGCTTACCGTCAGGTCGTGACGCCGCTCTCGAGCGCCGGGGCGGCGCGGCGCCGCCGTCGTCGGCGACCGGCCCGACCCCCATGCTGCTCACCACGTCGCGGGGCTTGGCCCTCCGTCGTCGGGTGAGGGTCCGGACGGCTTCCGCCATCCGAGGCGCGGCGATGGGGTGGCCGCCTCCGCCGGCTGTGGGCTCGGGAGCGCGACGCGGCAATCCGACCCGATCACGCGCGAGGCGGATGTCGTCAGGCCCGTTTCCGGGCCGATGAAGAGGGCGGCGAGCGCGCAGGCCGTCGAGAGAAGCGCCGCGCGGACGATCGCCGCTCCCCTGACCCGCCCCGAAGAGGCGCCCCGCGGGCTCACGACGCCGGTCCCCTGTCCGCGCGGTCGGGCGGCGTCCGGTCGAAGGCCGCCCGCACGCGGTCGAGGTCGAAGCGGGCGATCGCGGCCGTCGAGGGCGCCTCGAGCCGGCGGATGTCGCCCGGTTCCAACCCGCGGTAGCGATGGGCGTATTGGACGGAGGCCAGCCCGCGTCCGCCCGGCCCGGGCCCGTATTTGAAGACGTTGAACTCGGCTAGTCCCTCCGGGGTCGAGATCACGAATTCGGCGATCGCCTCGGCATCCTTCGACATCACCCGGACAACCGCGCCCGGATACCGCTCCTGCGCGAGCCGGACGACGACCGTCGCGGCCTCGGTCGCGCTCTGCCGGTTCCCGGGAACCACTCGAAAGCCGACCAGACTGGTCCAGTTCTCGAGCGTCTCGCCGGCGGGCACGAACTCGACCAGCCCGGCCCCGTCGCGGATCTGTTCGTGCTTCCGCACGAACGTCTTGCCCTGGAGAACCAGCTCGCTCTGGGACATGGCGGCCGTGCCCGACAGGAGAAGGACGAATGCGGCGGCGTAGATGCTTCTCATGACGTGCCTCCTGGCGGCAGGGTCGCGCTCCTGCCCGACCGTCGTCGGAGGCGCATGTCTGCGGGAAGATCGGCCGCGAAGGCCCTTGCGGGCCCTCGCCGTCGACCGGCCTCAGCGGGCCGCGAGCGAGCGCGCCGCGGCCGGTTTCGGGTCGAAGGCGACCCCCGCCCGCGCGAGCTCCTCGCCATGGGCGAAGAGCTTCCGCATGTAGCGGCCGTCGAACGGGCCGGAGGCCGTCTCGGAGAACCCTTCGCCGATGCTCGTGACCCGGATGTCCACCCCGGTTCGCGCCGCGAAGGCGGAATGGGAGA
>CALMTJ010000107.1:0-339 GCA_937872715.1 uncultured Methylobacteriaceae bacterium | reverse complement strand
ACGAAGGAGGGCCGGCCGTCGGTGTGGTCGTTCAGGGCGGCCCGCGTGCCGGCCTTCACGGCCGCCGACAGCGCCCGGCCGAGAACGGCGAGCGTGATCCTGGGCGTCGCCATGAAATCCGCCGTGAGCTGCGTGTTGACGACGACGAAGATCGTGCGGGCGGGCAGGACCGGACCCGACGCGCCCGAGATCATCGTCTCGGGCGCCACGTAGAACGGCGTGGTGATCGCGCCGTCCGAGTGCATCTCCGTGAAGGTCCGGCCCGAGGCCGTGCGGGCGAAGTGAACGGGCGGGAAGAGGCCGGGGATGCTGGCCGAGGCGCGCGGCAGCCGACTGGCC
>CALMTJ010000106.1 GCA_937872715.1 uncultured Methylobacteriaceae bacterium | reverse complement strand
ATCGTGAACAGAACGCTGCCGGTGCACAGCTCCCAGTCCGTGCGACGGATCGGCAGCGTGTTGGTGAAGGCGGAGCCGGCGAGGTCGACGTCGATGCAGCCATCGAGTTCGGGCAGCGGGCGGCCGTCATGGTTGCGCCAGGCGCCGGCCCCGTCGGACGAGAGGGACATCGCCATCCCGTCCGTGTTGGCGAGTTCCAGCACCCGCACCGTCCAGTCCGGCCCGCAGATCAAGGTGTAATCGACCCCGTAGGGCGTCCCGCCGCGCCGGCCTACGATCACGCCCCGGGCCACGATCTCGTCGGCGTCCGGCGCGACCGTCACGTGCTCGATCCCATCTCCGCCGGCCTCGCGCCACCGGACCGTCCGGCGGCGCGGCTGCCGGAAGGTCATCTCGGCGGCAGGAGGCCGGGCGCGTAGCGGAGCACCAGTAGCATGAGGACGGCCGTGAGGACGGCCGCCGCGACGGCCGTGGCCGCCAGCGCGCCGATGCCAGGGGCCTTCCGGACGCGCCGGGCGATGAACGACACCTCTCCCCTCACCGCCGCGAGCTCGGATTGCGAGGCCATCTCGCCCATCCGGGTCACCGCCAGCTCGAACCGGTCGACCACGCGCTGCGTCGCGGCCTCCGAACGGGCGAGCTTCTCCTCGATACGGGAGGTCTTGTCCTCGATCCGCGCCAGCGGCTCGGACGATGCAGGGGTTTCGGGGAAGGCCGCCCGGTCATGCCCGTTGACGGCGGGCGACGACGCGGGACCGTGAGCGGGCACGACGATCTCGCGTTCGGCCGTGCCGGTTCCGTTGCCCGGTTCCGGCTCCGCACGAGGCGTGGAATCGGAGAGGACGGGGGAAAGGGCTGCGGACATCGACGCTCAACTTTCGGCTCGGATCAGGGTCGCGCGAGGCGCAGAAGCGTGAATACCATGGCGGCGCCCGCGGACCATGTCGTGATCACCACCGTCACGAGCTGAAGCAGGGTCGGCATCTGCGACAGGCGGCCCCGCATCTCCGCGACATCCGCCTTCAGGCCGGCGAAGTCGCTTCGCAAGGCTGCGAGGTCGGCCGCCTTCGGCAGGTGTTTCATCTCGGCCACCGCGAGCTCGATCGAGCGCAGGCTGGATTTCATCTCCTGCACGTCCTGCTCGAGCCTCGTGACGCGTGTCTCTAGCATCGGGTCCTCGGGTCCCCCGCCGCCGTCGCCGAACCGCGGCCTGATGATCTCAGCCATCAA
The DNA here is from genome assembly GCA_937872715.1 of uncultured Methylobacteriaceae bacterium. Taxonomy (GTDB): domain Bacteria; phylum Pseudomonadota; class Alphaproteobacteria; order Rhizobiales; family Beijerinckiaceae; genus Enterovirga. Next base: position 3,888 of record CALMTJ010000106.1, on the reverse strand, counting down.
GCCGTCTCGATCGGCTTCGAAGCACGCGCCATGGCACCCACGATATGGTGCTCGATGAAGCCGCACCTCGTGCAAGCCAAGGTTAGCACGGGCGTGTGAGGGTTCGCGAGCACGGCTTGCAGCTTGAGAACGCTTCCCCGGTCCGGCTTGCCCGTGCCAAGTGCGTCGACGTCGCTCGCGAGCAGGAACGACTCGTTTCCGCAGCGAAGACAGCGAAGATCGGGGAACGCCTCGTCGACGAGCCGCTTCAGCTCCTCGAACGCGGCGCTCCCGTCGTCGTCGCCCATCTCAGATCAGCTTCGCCATCGCGACGGCGGTGTCCGCCATGCGGTTCGAGAAGCCCCACTCGTTGTCGTACCAGGACATGACCCGCACGAAGGTGCCGTCGATCACCTTCGTCTGGTCGGTGTGGAAGGTGGAGGAGTGCGGGTCGTGGTTGAAATCGATCGAGACGTTCGGCGCGTCCGTGTAGTTCAGCACGCCCTTCAGCTCCTGGCCGGCCGCGCGCTTCATGGCATCGTTGATCTCGGCGACTGTTGTTTCCCGCGAGGCCACGATCTTCAGATCGATCAGCGACACGTTCGGCGTCGGGATGCGGATCGCGGAGCCGTCGAGCTTGCCCTTCAGCTCGGGCAGGACGAGACCGATCGCCTTCGCGGCTCCCGTGGAGGTCGGGATGGCGGCCAGAGCGGCGGCCCGGCCGCGATAGAGATCCTTGTGCAGCGTATCGAGCGTCGGCTGGTCGCCGGTATAGGCGTGAACGGTCGTCATGTAGCCGCGCTCGATGCCGACCGTGTCGTTCAGCACCTTCGCGATCGGCGCGAGGCAGTTCGTGGTGCAAGAGCCGTTCGACACGACGAGGTGATCCGCGGTGAGCTTGTCGTGGTTGACGCCGTACACGACCGTGAGGTCCGCATTGTCGGCAGGCGCCGAGACGAGCACGCGCTTGGCGCCCGCGTCGAGATGGGCCTTCGCCTTGTCCTTCGACGTGAAGATGCCCGTGCATTCGAGAGCGATGTCCACGCCGAGCTCCCCGTGCGGCAGCTCGGCCGGGTTCCTGATCGCGGTGACGCGGATCTTCTGCCCGTCGACGACGAGGTTGTCGCCCTCGACCTCGACCGTCCCGGGGAAGCGGCCGTGCACGGAATCGAAGCGCAGGAGATGCGCGTTCGTTTCGACCGGCCCGAGATCGTTGATCGCCACGACGGCGATGTCGGTGCGTCCGCTCTCCTTGATGGCCCGCAGCACGTTGCGGCCGATGCGGCCGAACCCGTTGATGGCAACCTTGACACTCATATCCGCCTGGCTCCCTCCGCCGGCCCGGTGGAGGCCGGGTTGAAAATCGTCATTGATTATGGGTGCGGAGAACCCGTTCCGCGACCGCTTCCGCGGTGATTCCGAAATGGCGGTAAAGATCCCGGTAGGGAGCGCTCGCCCCGAACCCCGTCATCCCGACGAAACCGCCGGTGTCGCCGATCACCGCGTCCCAGCCGAACCTCACCGCCGCCTCGACGGCCACCCGGACGGGCGCATCGCCGATCACCCGGCGCCTGCTCTCCTCGGGCTGGGCGAGGAACAGGTCCAGCGACGGCACGGAGACCACCCGGGCCGGCACGCCCTTCCCGACCAGGGTGTCGCGGGCGGCAAGCGCGATCTCGACCTCCGAGCCCGAGGCGAAGAGCGTCGCGTGAGCGGGGCCGTCCGCTCCGGCGAGCTCGTAGGCGCCGACCGTGCAGAGGTTCGCCTCGGAGGCGGTCGTGCGGACCTGCGGGAGGTTCTGCCGGGTGAGCGCGAGCAGGCTCGGCCCATCCGTGCGCTCGAGCGCGAGCTGCCAGCATTCCGCGGTCTCGACCGCGTCGGCGGGGCGGAAGACGCGCAGGTTCGGCATCGCCCGCAACGCCGCCAGGTGCTCCACCGGCTGGTGCGTCGGGCCGTCCTCGCCGAGGCCGATCGAATCGTGCGTCATCACGTAGACGACCGGGATGCCGCCGAGCGCCGCGATCCGGATGGCGGGCCGGGCGTAATCCGAGAAGGCGAGGAAAGTCGCGCCCGCCGGCCGGAAGCCGCCGTGGATGGAGATCCCGTTCATGGCCGCCGCCATGCCGTGCTCGCGGATGCCGTAATGGATGTAGCGGCCGCCGAACGCGCCGGGCGCGAGCGACACGGGATCGTTGACACGGACGTTGTTGGAGGGCGTGAGGTCGGCGGAGCCCAGCACCAGCTCCGGCATGATGGGCGTGACGGCCGCGAGCGCGAGCTCGCTCGCCTTGCGGGTCGCGACCGCCTGCGGGCCCTGGACGAGCTTCGCCTTCAGGTCCGCGATGGCGCCCGGCAATCCCTCCGGATCCTTCCGGTGCATCCGGCGGGCGAACTCCGCCTTCCTCGCCATCTCCAGCGCCTCCACGCGGCCGAGCCACGCCTGCCGGTCGGCCGCACCTCGATGCCCGGCCGCCCGCCAGGCGGCCCGGATCGCGTCCGGCACCTCGAAGGGGCCATGCGTCCAGCCGATCGCCGCCTTCGCCCCGGCCAGCTCCTCCGCGCCGAGCGGGTCGCTATGCGCCTTGGCCGTACCGGCCTTCTTCGGCGCGCCGAAGCCGATCGTCGTCTTGCAGGCGAGGAGCGTCGGCCGCTCGGACTGCGATGCCCGCTCCAGCGCCGCCGCGATCGCGTCCGGATCGTGCCCGTCGATCCGCTCCGCCCGCCAGCCGCAGGCCTCGAAGCGCCTCGGCTGGTCGACCGAATCCGCCAGGGAGAGCGGGCCGTCGATCGAGATGCCGTTGTCGTCGAACAGGACCACGAGCCGCGACAGGCGCAGGTGGCCGGCGAGCGCGATGGCCTCCTGGCTCACGCCCTCCATGAGGTCGCCGTCCGAGGCCAGCACGTAGGTGCGGTGGTTGCAGACCTCCGGGCCGAACTCGGCCGCGAGCATGCGCTCGGCCATCGCCATGCCGACCGCGGTCGCGAGACCCTGGCCGAGCGGGCCGGTCGTGGTCTCGACGCCGGGCGTCATGAAATGCTCGGGATGGCCGGGCGTCTTGGATTCGAGCTGACGGAAGCGCTTCAGCTCGTCGATCGTCATGCCGTCCTGCCCGACGAGGTGCAGGAGGCCGTAGAGCATCATGGAGCCGTGGCCGGCCGACAGCACGAACCGGTCGCGGTCCGGCCAGAGCGGGTCGGCGGCGTCGAACTTCAGGAACCGCGTGAACAGGACCGTCGCGACGTCGGCCGCCCCCATGGGGAGGCCTGGATGGCCCGACTTCGCGGCCTCGACGCCGTCCATCGCGAGCGCCCGCACGGCGCCCGCGAGCTCGGAATGGCTGGGGCGCTCGGACGGGACGTCGGGCAAGGATCGATCCAGGCGCGGGAGAGCGCGCGTGCAGCCGGGTGGAAGGCGGGCTCTTAGTCACGCGGCATGGCCGAGTCCAGCCTGCATCTTGCGATGCGGGGCGGCGCACGCTATGGCGGACCATCCCGTCCGTCCGAATGCCAGAGGAGCCGCCGCATGGCGCGCGTCACCGTCGAGGATTGCATCGACAAGGTCGAGAACCGGTTCGAGCTCGTCCTCCTGGCGAGCCACCGGGCGCGGCTGATCTCGTCCGGCGCCCCGCTCACCATCGACCGCGACCGCGACAAGAACCCGGTGGTGGCGCTGCGGGAGATCGCCGACGAGACGATCGCTCCGGACGACCTGAAGGAGCAGCTGATCCATTCGCTCCAGAAATACGTGGAGGTCGACGAGCCTGAGCCGGAGATGGTGCCGATGATCAGCGGCACCACCGTCGTCGCGCCGGCCGCCGCCGCGATCGACGATTCCGAGATCCAGTTCGACAAGATGAGCGAGGAGGATCTCCTGCGCGGCCTCGAAGGCCTCGTCCCGCCGGCCGAGAC
>CALMTJ010000105.1 GCA_937872715.1 uncultured Methylobacteriaceae bacterium | reverse complement strand
CCTGTGGTCGTTCCGCCATGGCCGGCCCTCACTTAACGCTGCCGCGGGAATGACTTAGACCGGCGCTTTCCCCGGCGGTCAACCGGAGCGGACCCGCAAGGTGCAGTGGACGGACGATGCCCTGGTGCTGGGCTGCCGGCCCTTCGGGGAGGCGGCGGTCATCCTGGAGGTGATGACCCGCGATCACGGCCGGCATCTCGGAATCGTGCATGGCGGCCGCTCCCGGCGGCTGCGGCCCGTGCTCCAGCCCGGGAACTCGGTCGTCGCAACATGGCGGGCGCGTCTCGACGAGCAGCTCGGCTCGTTCACGCTGGAGGCGGACGCGCTCCGGGCGGGTGAGCTCCTCGCCGCGCAGCACCTCCGCCTCCTTCCGGAACGCGATCCCCACCCGGCCCTCCACGGGGCCGCGACCTTCCTTCTCCAGCGCCTGACGATGCCGGACGTCGCGCCCGGCCTGTTCGTGCGGTTCGAGGTGATGCTGCTGGCCGAGCTCGGCTATGGGCTCGACCTCACGGCCTGCGCGGCTACGGGGGCGATGTCCGATCTCGCCTATGTCTCGCCGAAGAGCGGGCGGGCGGTGTCTCGGGCGGCGGGGGAGCCCTATCGCGGCCGCCTCCTCCCGCTTCCGGGCTTCCTCCAGGCCGGGACGGACGTCGTTCCGGGCACGGACGAGGTGCGGGCCGGCTTCGACCTGACCGGCTTTTTCTTGGACGCGTATGTCTACCGGCCGCAGGGGATCGCCGCCTCGCCGGAGCGCGCCCGCCTGGTCGCTCTCGCCTGCCCGGGGGACCGATCGGGTATGGTGCCCGACTGATTCGCCGGAAGCTCCCGCATGAACAAGCCGGTCGACCCGCCATCCGACGGGATCGAGATCATCAACCTGAAGGATGCGCTGGAGGAGCGCTACCTCGCCTACGCGCTCTCCACAATCATGCACCGGGCCCTGCCGGATGCCCGGGACGGGCTGAAGCCCGTCCACCGCCGCATCCTGCACGGGATGAACCTCCTCCGCCTCAACCCGGGCGGGCCGTTCAAGAAATCCGCCAAGGTGGTGGGCGACGTGATGGGCTCGTTCCACCCCCACGGCGACCAGGCGATCTACGACGCGCTGGTCCGCCTCGCGCAGGATTTCGCCTCGCGCTACCCGCTGGTCGACGGGCAGGGCAATTTCGGCAACATCGACGGGGATTCGGCCGCGGCCTACCGGTACACCGAAGCCCGGATGACGGATGTCGCCCGCCGGCTCCTCGACGGGATCGACGAGGACGCGGTCGACTTCCGGCCGAATTACGACGGCACGACGGAGGAGCCGGCCGTGCTCCCGGCCGCCTTCCCGAACCTACTCGCCAACGGCTCGCAGGGCATCGCGGTCGGCATGGCGACCTCCATCCCGCCGCACAACGCGGCCGAGCTCTGCGACGCCGCGCTCTACCTGATCTCGCACCCGAAGGCGTCCTCGACGGACCTCGTCCAGCTCGTGCAGGGGCCGGACTTCCCGACCGGCGGCATCGTGGTCGACAAGCCGGACGCGATCGCGGAGGCTTACCGCACGGGCCGCGGCTCGTTCCGGGTGCGGGCGCGCTGGGCGAAGGAGGAGATCGGCCGCGGCACCTGGGCGGTCGTCGTCACCGAGATCCCTTACGGCATCCCGAAGGGCCGGCTCATCGAGAAGGTGGCGGAGCTCGTCGGCGACAAGAAGCTCCCGCTCGTCGCCGACGTCCGGGACGAATCGGCGGAGGACGTACGGGTCGTGATCGAGCCGCGCTCGCGCAGCATCGATCCCAACCTGATGATGGAGTCGCTCTTCCGGCTCACGGAATTCGAAGCCCGCGTCCCGCTGAACGTGAACGTGCTGGCCGGAGGCAAGGTCCCCAAGGTCCTGGGGCTCGTCGAATGCCTGCGGGAATGGATCGACCACCGGCGCGAGGTGCTGATCAGGCGATCCCGCCACCGCCTCGCCGCGATCGAGCGCCGGCTCGAGATCCTGCGCGGCCTCCTCATCATCTACCTGGACCTCGATCGCGTCATCAGGATCATCCGGGAGGAGGACGAGCCGAAGAGCGAGCTGATGCGGGTGTTCGAGCTCACGGAACTCCAGGCGAACGCGATCCTGGACACCCGGCTCCGGGCGTTGCGGAAGCTCGAGGAGGAGGGGCTCCGGACCGAGCTCGAAGGGCTCGAAGGCGAGAAGGGAGAGATCGAGACGCTGCTGGGCTCGGAGGCGAAGCAGTGGAAGACGGTCGCCTGGGAGATCCGGGAGGTTCGCAAGGTCTACGGGCCGGAGACCCCGCTCGGGCGGCGCCGCACGGCCTTCGCCGAGGCTCCCGACCTCGGCGACGTCGATTTCGCCGAAGCGATGGTCGAGCGCGAGCCGGTGACCGTCATCGTGTCCGAGAAAGGCTGGATCCGCGCGCTGAAGGGGCACGCGGCCGACCTGTCGAAGGTCGAGTTCAAGGGCGACGACCGGATGAGGACGTCCTTCTTCGCGGAGACGACCTCGAAGATCCTGGTCATGTCGACCAACGGCAAGTTCTACACGCTCGAAGCCTCGAAGCTGCCCGGCGGGCGAGGTTTCGGCGACCCGATCCGGCTGATGGCGGATCTCGACGACGGCGCCGACGTCGTGAGCGCCTTCCCGTACCGGCCGGGCTCGAAGCTCCTCGTGGCGTCGTCCGACGGGCGGGGCTTCGTGGCGTCGTCGGACGATCTCGTCGCCACAACCCGCAAGGGCCGGAACGTGCTCGGGATCGATGCGCCCGCCCGCGCGATCGTCGCTGCGGACGCCGCGGGCGACCACGTCGCCACGATCGGGCAGAACCGCAAGCTCCTCGTGTTCCCCATCGCCCAGCTCCCCGAGATGGCCCGCGGCAAGGGCGTCCGTCTCCAGCGGTTCAAGGATGGGGGGCTGTCGGACGCCAAGGTCTTCACCGTCGCGGCGGGGCTGACCTGGAAGGACACCTCGGGCCGGACCTGGACGGTCGGTTACGAGGAGCTCCGCGAATGGCTCGGCAACCGGGCGGAGGCCGGGCGCCTTCCGCCGAAAGGGTTCCCGAAGACGAACACCTTCGGGTAGCGCCCGGGCCGCGGACGGCCCGGGCGCCCGGTCTCAGGGCCGGAGCGCGGCCGACTTGTCGCCGACCACGGGCGCGGACGGCTCGCTCGACAGCCAGCGATAGATGACGCCGCCGAGGGCACCGCCGACGATCGGCGCGACCCAGAACAGCCAGAGCTGCTGAAGCGCCCAGCCGCCGACGAAGAGCGCCGGGCCGGTCGACCGCGCCGGGTTGACGGAGGTGTTGGTCACCGGGATCGAGATGAGGTGGATCAGGGTCAGGCCGAGCCCGATCGCGATCGGCGCGAAGCCAGTGGGCGCCTTTCCGTGCGTCGCGCCCATGATGATGAAGAGGAACATCATGGTCAGGACGATCTCGGCCACGAGGGCGGAGACGAGGCCGTAATGCCCGGGCGAATGATCGGCGTAGCCGTTGGAGGCGAAGCCGCCCGCCAGGCTGAACCCGTCCGCCCCGCTCGCGATCACGTAGAGCACGGCCGCGCCGAGCACGGCCCCGACCACCTGCGCGACGATGTAGGGGACGACCTGCGAGCCCGGGAAGCGCCCGCCGGCCGTGAGGCCGATCGTGACCGCCGGGTTCAGGTGGCAGCCGGACACGTGCCCGATCGCGTACGCCATGGTGAGGACGGTGAGCCCGAACGCGAAGGACACGCCGAGGAGCCCGATGCCGACCTGCGGGAACGCGGCGGCGAGCACGGCGCTCCCGCATCCTCCGAACGTCAGCCAGAACGTCCCGATCGCTTCGGCGGCATATTTCTTCATCTGCATCGAGACCCTCCCGCGCCCGTCATTCCGCCGGGCGCTTTCGCAGAGCCCGCGGCGGAGGGCAATGTCGGGATCGCGATTTCAGGGCACCGATCGCTCGTCCATCCGCGTCCAGCCGGTCGGCATGAGCCGCTCCTGGGGCCGGAAGCGGGCCTTGTAATCCATCTTGCGCGAGCCCTCGACCCAATACCCGAGGTAGAGGTAGGGCAGCCCGAGCGCCCGAGCGCGGGCGATGTGATCCAGGATCATGAAGCTCCCGAGGCTCCGGTCGGACATCGCGGGATCGAAGAACGAGTATACCATGGACAGCCCGTCCGCGAGCACGTCCGTGAGGCAGAGCGCGATGAGCGGCCCCGAGCCGCGCCCGTTTATCGCGGTGTCGGGGCCCCGCCGCCGGTACTCGACGATGCGGGTCTCGATATGGCTGTCCTCGATCATCATGGAGTAATCGAGCACGCTCATGTCGGCCATCCCGCCCTCCCCATGCCGGGCGTCGAGGTAGCGGCGGAACAGCGAGTACTGGTCGGAGGAGGGCTGGTTCGGTATCGTCGTCCCGACGAGGTCGCGGTTGATCCGGGCGAGTCGGCGGAGGCTCGCGGAGGGCTCGAACTCGCCCACGAGAACCCGAACGGAGATGCAGGCCCGGCAGGTCTCGCAGGCTGGCCGGTAGGCGATCGTCTGCGAGCGCCGGAACCCGCCATGGGTCAGGATCTCGTTCAGCTCGCGGGCTCGCTTGCCGACGATATGGGTGAAGACCTTCCGCTACTCCTCACAATCAATAAAAAATCAGGAGGACGGCGCGGTCAGG
>CALMTJ010000104.1 GCA_937872715.1 uncultured Methylobacteriaceae bacterium | reverse complement strand
TCGCAAGGCCGCCCTGCAAATGTGCCGGCCGCTAAGGTCCGGCCGTCGCAGGAAACCCGTTCATGAGTGCCGCGCTCCGCGCCGCCCCAGGCCCGAAAGACCTCTACGATCTCGGCGAGATCCCGCCGCTCGGCCATGTGCCGGAGAAGATGTGGGCCTGGGCCATCCGGCGCGAGCGCCACGGCCCGCCCGAGCAGTCGATGCAGCTCGAAGCCGTGCCGACCTGGACGATCGGCGACGACGAGGTACTCATCCTCGTGATGGCGGCAGGCGTGAACTACAACGGCGTGTGGGCGGGGCTCGGCGAGCCGATCTCGCCTTTCGACGTGCACAAGGCGCCGTTCCACGTCGCGGGATCGGACGCGGCCGGCATCGTCTGGGCCGTGGGCAACAAGGTGAAGCGCTGGAAGGTCGGCGACGAGGTCGTGGTCCATTGCAACCAGGACGACGGCGACGACGAGGAGTGCAATGGCGGCGACCCGATGTTCTCGCCCTCCCAGCGCATCTGGGGCTACGAGACGCCGGACGGCTCCTTCGGCCAGTTCTGCCGGGTGCAGTCGCGCCAGCTCCTGCCCCGCCCCCGGCACCTCACCTGGGAGGAGAGCGCCTGCTACACGCTGACGCTCGCGACCGCCTACCGGATGCTCTTCGGCCATACGGGCCACGTGCTCCGGCCCGGCCAGAACGTGCTCGTCTGGGGCGCATCGGGCGGCCTCGGCGTCTTCGGCGTGCAGCTCGTGGCGGCGTCCGGCGCCCACGCGATCGGCGTCATCTCCGACCCGACCAAGCGGGACTACGTCCTGGGCCTCGGCGCCCGGGGCGTCATCATCCGCAAGGAATTCGACTGCTGGGGCCAGTTGCCGAAGGTCAACTCGCCCGAATACGCGACCTGGACAAAGGAAGCCCGCAGGTTCGGCAAGGCGATCTGGGACATCACGGGCAAGCGCGACGTCGACATCGTGTTCGAGCATCCCGGCGAGCAGACGTTCCCGGTCTCGACGCTGGTCGCCAAGCGGGGCGGCATGATCGTGTTCTGCGCCGGCACGACGGGGTTCAACATCACCTTCGACGCCCGCTACGTGTGGATGCGGCAGAAGCGCATCCAGGGCTCGCATTTTGCCCATCTCAAACAGGCGACGGCCGCGAACGAGTTCGTCATCGACCGCCGGGTCGATCCCTGCATGAGCGACGTCCTGCCCTGGGCGGAGATCCCGAAGGCCCACACCCTGATGTGGAAGAACCAGCACAAGCCCGGCAACATGGCCGTGCTCGTCAGCTCGCCCCGGCCCGGATTGCGGACGCTGGACGACGTGATCGAGGCCGGAAGCTAACCGCCGCTGGCGGGCGCGTCCGGGCAGGGCTCTGGTCCGCGGAGCCCGCGGAGGACGAAGGCGACCATGTCCTCGAGACCGGGGCCGGGCTCGTCGGCGCATTGCACGATCAGGGCCGGGTGGCAGAACCGGATGATGGCGGAATGCACGCACCGGGCCGCCACCATCGGGTCGGCCGCGCGGAACTCGCCGGAGCGTGCGCCGTCCGCCACGAGACGGCAGAGCATCTCGTCGACGCGGGCGATGTGGCGGTGCACGACCTCCCAGCTCTCCGTCATCGCGCACTCGACCATCTCGTGCATGCGGCGCTCGTCGATCAGGCGCCCGATGGCGAGCCGGTTCAGCGCGCGCACGAAGTCCGCCAGCCGCTCGCTCGCGGACCCGTCGCGCCCGGCGATGGCGGCGAGCTCCGCCTCCATCTCGGCCATGATGCGCTCGGCCACCGCCTCGTTGATGGCCTTCTTCGATTCGAAGAACCGGTAGACGTTGGCCGGGCTCATCCTGAGCGACTTCGCGATGTCGGCGACCGTCGTCTTCCGGTAGCCGATCTCGCGGAACAGCCGTTCGGCGATGCTCAGGATGTGGCAGCGCGTCCCGGACGCGTCCATGCGGTCCCGTGCGCCGTCGGTGATCGGTGCTGACATCGTGGCCGGGATCGTACCCTATTCCGCGGCCACCGCGTAGGGCCGGTACGGTTCCGGCTCCGGCACGGTGTCCGGGGCGGCGGCGTCCCCGTCCCCGCGCTCGTCGAGGCTGTTCCGGAACCAGAGGCCGTAGAGGGCCGGCAGGAAGAGCAGGGTCAGGAAGGTCGCGACGAAGAGCCCGCCCATGATGGTGAAGGCCATCGGCCCCCAGAACGCGCTCCGGGTCAGCGGGATCATGGCGAGGATCGCGGCGAGCGCGGTGAGCACGACCGGCCGCGCCCGCCGCACGGTCGCGTCCACGATGGCGGTCCGCCGCGCGTGGCCCGCCGCCACGTCCGTCTCGATCTGGTCCACCAGGATCACGGCGTTGCGCATGATCATGCCGGCCAGCGCGATCAGCCCGAGCAGCGCGACGAAGCCGAAGGGCTTCGCAGCCGCGTTCAGGGCGAGCGAGGCGCCGACGAGGCCGAGCGGAGCGGTCAGGAAGACGAGGAGGAGGCGCGAGAAGTTCTGCAGCTGGATCATGAGCAGCGTCAGCATGACGCCGAACATGACCGGGAAGAGCGAGAACAGCGACACGTTCGCCTTCGCGGATTCCTCCACCGCCCCGCCGATCTCGAGCCGGTAGCCCGGCGCGAGCCTGTCCCGGAGGCTCCCCAGCGCCGGCCAGATCGCATTCGTGACGTCCGGCGGCTGCACGCCGTCCACGACGTCGGCCCGCACGGTGATCGCCATGTCGCGGTTCCGCCGCCAGAGGATCGGCTCCTCGTGCGTGTATTCGAGGCGGGCGACCTGCGAGACCGGCACCGGGACGCCGCCTCGCGACACGACCGTGAGGTCGCCGACATGGCCGAGGTCGAGACGCTCGGAGGCGACCGCGCGGGCCACGATCCCGACCTTCTCCGTCCCGTCCCGGAGGTTCGTGACCGCGATGCCGGAGATCAGCGTCTGCAGCGTCTGCGCCACGTCCTGGACGTTGAGGCCGAGCGCGCGGGCTCGCTCCTGGTCGACCACGAGCCGGACGCTCGGGCTCATCTCGTTCCAGTCGAGGTTGACGTCGAGGGTCTTGTCGTTGCTTCGCACCACGTCCCGCAGCTGGTAGGCGATGTCGCGCACCTGGAGGGGATCGGGACCGACGACGCGGAACTGCACCGGGAAGCCGACCGGCGGGCCGAAATTGAAGCGGTCGACGCGGATGCGCCCCTGGGTTAGGCGGCCCTCCGCGACCGACCGCTCGAGGCGCGCCTTCAAGCGTTCGCGCGCCTCGACGTCGCGGGCCACGATGACGATCTCGGCGAAGGCCTGGTTCGGGAGCTGCGGGTTCAGGCCGAGCCAGAAGCGCGGGCTGCCCTGGCCGATATAGGCCGTGAAGGTCGAGACGTCCGGGTCGTCGCGGCCGATCAGCCCCTCGGCTTCCTTCACGGCCGCGGCCGTCGCGCCGATCGCCGTGCCCTCCGGCATGCGGATCTGCAGGAACAGCTCGGGCCGCTCCGAGAGCGGGAAGAACTGCTGCTGGACATGCCCGAACCCGATGGCCGCGCCCGCGAAGATCGCGACGGTCGCAGCGACCGTGGTCACGCGCCAGCGCAGGCAGGCCGAGATGGCCCGGCGGAGCGCCCGGTACAGGCGTGTATCGTAGATCGCGTCCGGGTCGCCGCCATGTCCGACCTTGTCCTTCGGCAGGAGAAGGAAGCCGAGATAGGGCGTGAACACCACGGCCACGATCCAGGAGGCGACGAGCGCGATCGCCACCACCCAGAAGATGCCGCCGGCGTATTCGCCGACGGAGGATGCCGCGAAGCCGACCGGCAGGAAGCCCGCGATGGTGACGAGCGTCCCGGTCAGCATCGGGAAGGCCGTCGATTGCCAGGCGAAGGAGGCGGCCGCGATCCGGTCGTAGCCCTGCTCCATCTTCACGACCATGATCTCGACCGCGATGATCGCGTCGTCGACCAGCAATCCGAGCGCGATGATGAGCGCGCCGAGCGTGATCCGATGGAGGTCGATCCCGAGCGCCAGCATGACGGAGAACGTGACCGCGAGGACGAGCGGCACGGAGAGCGCCACGACGATCCCCGTGCGCCAGCCGAGCGACAGGAAGCTCACGGCGAGCACGATCGCCAGCGCCTCCACGAAGGAATGCTCGAATTCGGAGAGCGCGCCCTCGACCACCTTCGGCTGGTCCGCCACCTGATCGAGATCGAAGCCCTGCGGCACCGTACCCATGAATGTCGCGACCGCCTCGGCGACGCCCGTCCCGAACGACTGGATGTTCGCGCCCTTGGTCATCACGACGCCGATGCCGAGCGCCGGCTCGCCGCGCTGGCGCACGAGCCCGTCCGGCGGGTCGACGAAGCCGCGCGTGACGGTCGCGATGTCGCCGAGCCGGAAGGTCCGGCCGCCGGATTCGACGGGTGCCTCCTCGACGGCGCGTGCCCCGTCGAGCGCGCCCGTGACGCGGAGCGGCACGCGTTGCGCGCCGGTCTCGACCGTGCCGGCCGCCGCGACCACGTTCTGGCGAGCCAGCGTGTCGAACAGGGTCTGGGGCGTAATGCCGAGCGTCGCGAGCTTCGCGTGGCTGAACTCGACGAAGATGCGCTCCTCCTGGACGCCGTAGAGGTTCACCTTGGCGACGGAATCGACCTTGAGCAGGCGCTGGCGCAGCCCTTCCGCGACCTGCTTCAGGCGGGCGTAGTCCGCGCCGGGAGCCGTCAGCATGTAGAGGTTCGAATCGACGTCGCCGTATTCGTCGTTCACGGCGGTCGTGACGCCGGCCGGCAGCTCGCCCCGCACGTCGTCGATCTTCTTGCGGACCTGATAGAAGAGGCCCGGCAGCTCGCGCGGCGGCGTGTTGTCCCGGAACCCTACCTGCATCGCCGTGAAGGCGGGCTTCGTGTAGGTCGTGACCTTGTCGAAGAAGGCGAGCTCCTGGAGCTTCTTCTCGATCCGGTCGGACACCTGGTCCTGCATCTCGCGCGCGGTGGCGCCCGGCCACGTCGCCGTCACGATCGCGAGCTTGATCGCGAAGTTCGGGTCCTCCGCCCGGCCGAGCCGCAGGAAGGACAGCGTGCCCGCGACCGCGATCGCCAAGATCATGAACAGGACGAGCGCCCGGTGGCGGACGGCCCATCCGGAGAGGTTGAAGGACGACACGGGCGTTCTCCGCTCAGAAGCGCAGGGCATCGACGATCCGGAGCACCTGCCCCGGATCGATCTTCGAGACGCCGAGGGTCACCACCCGGTCGCCATCGGCGACGCCCCGACCGATGAGGACGTCGGCCGCCTCGTAGGCCGCGACCTCCACGGGCTTCAGCTGCGGATGCCCGCCATCCGCGACGGTCCAGACGGACGGGCCGGAGCCCTGGTTGAACAGGGCGGAGAGCGGCAGCCGGGCGACGCGCCCGGTCTCCGCGACGGCGATCGTCACCGTCGCCGTCATGCCGAGCTGAACCGCCGCATCCGCCTCCGGAATGGAGAACCGCGCGAGATAGGTGCGGGTGGCGACATCCGCCACGGGGGCGAATTCGCGAAGCTTCGCCGCGTATCGCTTGCCGGGATTCGACCACAGGCTCACGGCGGCCCGGCCCTGCGCGAGGGCGATCAGCGATTCGGGAACGGAGACCACCGCCTCCTTCTCCCCCGTGCGGGCGACGCGGATCGCGGCCTGCCCGGCCGTCACGACCTGCCCCGGCTCGATGCTGGTGCCCGTGACGACGCCGTCCGCATCGGCGGTCAGCACGGCGTAGGAACGCGCGTTCCGGGCGAGCGTCACGGCCCGCTCGGCGCGGAGCAGGCGGCCGCGTGCCTCTTCCGTCGCGGCTTCCTGCTTGTCGAGGCTCGCGCTGGCGGCGTAGCCCTTCTCGGTCAAGGTCCTGGCCCGCACGAGGTCCGCCTCGCCTTGCCGGAGCGTCGCGGCGGCGGCACGCATCTCCGCCTCCGCCTGCTCGGTCTGGAGGCCGAGATCGACCTCGTCCAGCGCGGCGAGGGGCTGGCCGGCCTTGACCTGGTCGCCGACGCCGACGAGGCGGCTCGCGACCTTGCCGGTCACCCGGAAGCCGAGATCCGTCTCGACCCGCGGCCGGATCGTGCCGACGAGCGTCCGTTCGGACACGCGGTCGCCGAACTTCACGGTCTGCACCAGCACCGGCCGCGGGGGCGGCCCGGCCTTGCCGGCCGTTTCCGCGCGCGGATCGGAACAGGCGGTCGTCAGGCCGACACCGCCGGCGATGGCGATGGTGGCGAGGAGGCGGGGCAGGACGGCGTAAGTCATGATGACTGACGATTATCGGAAATCGTCACAGATCACAAGCAGGCATCCTCGTCTGACGTATTCAAGGGGCCTACACACCCCCATGACACTCGACGCGTCCTGGCCGGGCTTGGCCCGGCCATCCACGAAGAACGCTGCGGCGAGGTGAGCCCTTCGACGTCACAGCCCCGGACGGACGTGGATGGC
>CALMTJ010000103.1 GCA_937872715.1 uncultured Methylobacteriaceae bacterium | reverse complement strand
CGACGGCCAGCGCCCCCGGCCGCAGGCCGATCGTGCCGGCGGCGCCGACCGTCGTCGCGCCGCCATGCCGCCCCCGCCGCGGCGCGGCCGCGACGGCCGTCGCGACCAGCAGGTCGGCGCCGTCCCGGCCCGCCGCCCGGCCGTCCAGGAGGTTCATGCGGCCGAGGAAGGTCGCGGCGAAACGCGTCGTCGGCCGGCGGTAGAGCTCGCGCGCCGGGGAGACCTCCAGGAGGGAGCCCCCCTCCATGACGGCGATCCTGTCAGCGAGCGTCAGCGCCTCCGCCTGATCGTGCGTGACCATGACGAAGGCCGTGCCGAGCCGGCGCTGAAGGGCCTTCAGCTCGGCCCCGGTCTCGTCCCGCAGCCGGGGATCGAGAGCCGCGAGCGGCTCGTCGAGGAGAAGCACGCGCGGCTCGCGGGCGAGCGCCCGGGCGAGGGCGACACGCTGCCGCTGCCCGCCGGACAGCTGCGCGGGATAGCGCCCCCCGTGATCGGCGAGACGGACGAGTCGCAGGGTGGCCGCGACGCGGTCGGCCGCTTCCCTCCGGCCGAGATCCGTCCAGCGCAGGCCGTATCCGACATTGCCGGCGACCGTGAGGTGAGGAAACAGCGCGTAGGATTGGAACATGAGGTTGAGCGGACGCCGGTGCGGCGGCTCGCCGGAGATGTCGCGGCCGTCGAGCGTGATCGTCCCGCGATCGGGCCTCTCGAACCCGGCCAGCATCCTGAGGAGCGTGGTCTTGCCGCATCCGGACGGGCCGAGCAGGCAGAGGAACTCGCCGGCGGCGATGTCGAGCGACACGTCGGCGAGCGCCGGGACGGAGCCGAACCGTTTCGAGACCCCGTCGATCCGCAGGATCGGGCCGGCGGGCCCGCGCCCGGCGGGTTCGAATGAGGGCGCGATGTCCACGCCGCGACCCTAGCCGGGAGGCACTCCCCGGGACAATCGCGTCAGTGCCCTCCCCCGCCGCCGCCCATGGCGGCCGGGCGCCGGATCAGCGGCGTGACGAAGGCGAGGGACACGAACAGGAACGTCAGGGCGAGGAACACGTCGCCGAACGACATGACCAGCGCCTGCTGCCGGACGAGCCCGGCCGTGCGGCGAAGGCCCCCGAGCTCGGCGTCGGACCCGAGCGAGCCCATGGCCTGCGTCATGCGGGCCAGCGTCTCGTTCGCGACGTTGCGGCTCCAGGTAACCTTCTCGTGCAGGCGCGCGATATGCAGGTCCCAGCGGTCGTTCAGGACGGTGTTGATCACCGCGAGGCCCACGGCCCCGCCGAGGTTACGTGTGAGGTTGAACAATCCCGAGGCGTTCTTCAGCCGCTGCGGGGGCAGCGTGCCGAGCGCGATGTTGTTCACGGGAATCATGCAGGTCATGAGCGACACGCCGCGCAGGATCTGCGGGACGAGCAGCTCCCAGAAATCCCAATCCTTGGTGATGTAGGACGCCCACCAGGTCCCGAGCCCGAAGCCCGCGAAGCCGGCCGCCATCATGATGCGCGGATCGATCCTGGTCATCATCCGGCCGACCACCGGCGCCATCACGAACATGCAGATGCCGGTGACGAACATCGTCTCGCCGATCTGGAGCGCCGAATAGCCCCGCACCCGCCCGAGATAGACCGGGTAGAGGTAGGTCAGCCCGTAGAGCCCGATCCCCATCACGAAGGAGAAGGTGCAGCCACCCGAGAAGTTGCGGTTGCCGAACGCGTAGAGGTCGACGATCGGGTTCCGGGCCGTGAGCGCCCGCCAGAAGAACAGGACGGCGCAGACGCCGCAGACGATCGCCCCGAGCAGGATGCCCTGGTCCTGGAACCAGTCGTTCGTCGGCCCCTCCTCCAGCACGTATTCGAGGAGGCCGAGGAAGCCCGCCATGAAGCCGAGCCCGGCCCAGTCGAAGGTCTTGAACTGCTCGAGCTGGGGCTCGTCGAAATCGACCAGGGTGAAGGTCGCGACCGTGACGAAGATGCCCGGGATGACGTTCACCAGGAACAGCCAGTGCCAGGAGAACAGGTCGGTCAGGTACCCGCCGACCGTCGGCCCGATCGTGGGCGCCAGCGTCGCGACGAGCCCGATGAGCGGCGTGATGGCGCCGCGCCGCTGCGGCGGGAAGATGGTGTAGGCGGAGGCGAAGACCGTCGGGATCATGCCTCCCCCGATGAAGCCCTGCAGCGCCCGGTAGACGATCATCTCGCCGATGGAGGTCGAGGTCGCGCACATGAAGCTCATGATCGTGAACCCGGCCGCCGAGGCCGCGAACATCCAGCGCGTCGACAGGACCCGGGAGAGCGTGCCCGAGAGCGGGATCATGATGACCTCCGCGATCAGGTAGGCCGTCTGCACCCAGGAGATCTCGTCCGCCGAGGCGGAGACGCCGGCCTGGATCTCGGCGAGCGAGGCCGAGACGATCTGGATGTCCAGGATGGCCATGAACATCCCGAACACCATGCACAGGAAGGCGAAGAGCTTGCGGCCCTCGCTGGTCGCGGGCCTGGCGGCGGCGGTCGGGACCGGTCCGGCGAGCGTCGCGGCTCCGGCGGACATGGCCGTCACTTCGCGGAGGCGGTGGCCGTCGCCGGCCGATCGCGGCGGTCGACCTTCACGACGACGGAGAGGCCGGGCCGCAGGAGAGCGCCCTCCGACTCCGCCGCCTCCACCTTCACCCGGACGGGCACGCGCTGGACGATCTTGGTGAAGTTCCCCGTCGCGTTCTCCGGCGGCAGGAGGCTGAACTGCGAGCCGGACGCCGGCGCGATGCTCTCGACGACGGCCGGAAACTCGCGGCCCGGATAGGCGTCCACCTCCAGCCGAACCTTCTGTCCGGGCCTGAGCTGGCCGAGCTGCGTTTCCTTGAAATTCGCATCCACGTGGACGGTCGCGAGCGGCACGAGCGCGGCGAGGCGCGTGCCCGGCTGCGCGTAGCTGCCGACGAAGATCGCCCGGTTGGCGACGATTCCGGCGACGGGCGCCTTGACGGCCGTGAAGGAGAGGTCGCGCTCGGCCCTAAGGGCGGCCGTGCGGAGCTCGCCCGTGGTCCGCTCCGCCTCCTCCTGCTGGGCCTTCAGCACGGCGACGTTCGCCTGAGCGGCGAGCAGCCCGGCCTCCGCGATCTTGACGTTCGCCTGGGCGCGGTCGCGGTCCGCGCGGGACTGCTCGAACCGGGCGCGCGAGGCGAAATCGGATTGCGACAGCCGCTCCTGGCGGTCGAAATCGGCGGCGGCGCGCGTCTGCTCGGCCCGGGCGGCGGCGATCTGCGGCTCGGCCTGCGCCACCTGCGCCTGCGCGGCCTCGATCTGCCGGCCGATCCGCTGCACGGTCGCGGCCTGGGTCAGCGCCTTGTCGTTCGCCGCCTGGAGGGCGAGGCGATAATCGGTGTCGTCGATCCGGGCGATCACCTGCCCGGCCTGGACGCTCTGGTTGTCGCCGACCTCGACGGAGGTCACGTAGGCCGAGACCTTGGCGGCCAGCACGGTCGTGTCCGCCGCCACGTAGGCG
>CALMTJ010000102.1:1275-1787 GCA_937872715.1 uncultured Methylobacteriaceae bacterium | reverse complement strand
GCATTCCATCCGATGACGCCGCCGATGGTCGCGATCGCGAGAACCGTCGCGAACAGGCCGGGCCGCCTCAGGACGGCGGTGCCCGCGGCGGACGCGGCACGGGCGGCGGCGGACCGGCCGGACGCAGGCGGCCGCGACGGCTTCCCGCCCGCCATCCGCATCCCGGACGGCCTCGGCATCGCGCTTCCTCGCATCTGGCTCACGCCGACATCCTTTCGAACAGGGGCGTCGCCCGCCGCGTGACGACCCGCACCGAAACCGGCTTCGGGCTTTCCGGAACCGGATGGCCCTCCAGCGGCAGGGAGACGGTCACGGTGGTGCCGAGGCCCGGGCCGCTCTCGATCGCGAGGCTGCCGCGATGCAGACCGACGAGCCCGCGCACCACGGACAGGCCGAGACCCGTTCCCTCATGCGGCCTCCTGTGGAGATCGCCCGCCTGGAAGAAGGGGTCGCCGAGCCGGGGAAGGTCGGCCTCCCGGATGCCGATCCCCTCGTCGGCGATCGCGTCGAGG
>CALMTJ010000102.1:0-1265 GCA_937872715.1 uncultured Methylobacteriaceae bacterium | reverse complement strand
CAGCCGCTCGCCCTCGCGGGAGACCTCGACGGAGACGCTGCCGCCGGCCGGCGTGAACTTCACCGCATTCGACAGGAGGTTGATCAGGATCTGCCGGCAGGCGCGGCGATCTCCGGTGAGGTCCGGCAGGTCGGGCGGGATGCGGCGCACCAGGACCACGCCGGCCTGGTCGGCCTTGAGCTGCATCAGGTCGCAGCAGCCCTGCGCCAGCTCCGCGATGCCGAAGGGCTCGGGCGTGACGGCGAAGTTGCCGGATTCGATCTTGGAGATGTCCAGCAACGTGTTCACCACCTCGAGGAGGTGATGACCCGAATCCCGGATGATGGCCGCGTATTCCTTCCGGCGCTCGTCCGACATCGCGTAGGGATGGTCTCCGGCGAGCAGCTCCGAGAAACCGATGATGGCGTTCAGAGGCGTGCGCAGCTCGTGGCTCACCGTGGCGAGGAAGCGGCCCTTCATCTCGCTCGCGCGCTCCGCCTCGCACCGCGCGGCCTCGAGCTCCTCGGCATGGCGGCGCGCCTCGGTGGCGTCACGCATCACGGCCAGGGTCCGTCCCGCGGCGCCCTGGATCCCGTGCGCACGCATCTCCGTCCAGACGAGGCGCGTCCCGGCCCCGCCCGGATCGGGGTCGCCGACCACCAGCCGCACTTGCGCGGTCACCGGAGTGCTGCCGTTCGCGGCATCGCTCAGCGTCTTCAGGTAGGCCGGCCGGTCCGGGATGTGGACCCGCCCGAACAGGCCGTTGCCGAGGAGCGCGGAAGCGGGTCGCCCCGCGATGCGGTCGGCCGCACCCGCCGCCCGGACGACGTCGCCGACGCCGTCGTGCCAGGTGACGAGGTCGCAGAAGGTGGCGAGCAGCGGCCCGTCGATGGCCGCCGCCCCATCCGGCACGGCCGGGCGGAGGCCTGGAGCGAATAGCCGCAAGGCGGGCTCGATCAGGAGGCCGGCGATCAGGAAGCACGAGGCGAGCGCGGCCCCGCCCGCCGGGGCGTGACCGGTCCCGCCCAGGGCGAGCAGGACGGGCGCGAACGCGGCCGAGACGAGACCCGCCACCTTGGCGGCCCCGGTCGCGCCGGCGGAGCGGGCGTCCAGCGGGGCGGCCAGGAGGAAGAGGAGAACCGGCCAGCCCGGCGCTCCGAATGCGAGCGGGACGCAGCATACGAGGGCGCCGTGCCCGGCCGCGGCCACGCCATAGGCGACGTCCAGGCGGCCGCGACCGCGAGCACGCCGAGAAGGCCCGCGACGAGGCGCGAACGGACGAAGCC
>CALMTJ010000101.1:405-3870 GCA_937872715.1 uncultured Methylobacteriaceae bacterium | reverse complement strand
CCCGGGGGGGCGGCGCCCCCCCCCGGGGGCCCCGACACGACGGCCGACGCCCTGGCGAAGCTCCGGCCCATCCGGGCCGGCGGGTCCGTCACGGCCGGCAACGCGTCCGGCGTGAACGACGGCGCGGCGGCACTCGTACTCGCTTCCGCGGAGGCCGCCCGGCGGCACGGGCTCACGCCGCGCGCCCGCATCCTCGGTCTCGCCTCGGCCGGCGTACCGCCCCGCATCATGGGGATCGGGCCCGTGCCGGCCACGACCAAGCTGCTGGAGCGGTTTGGGCTCACGATCGGGCAGCTCGACGTGATCGAGCTGAACGAGGCCTTCGCGTCCCAGGTGCTGGCCTCGCTTCGCCAGCTCGGCGTCCCGGACGATGCGGAGCACGTGAACCCGAACGGCGGCGGGATCGCGCTCGGCCATCCGCTTGGCATGTCGGGCGCCCGCATCGCGGCCGATGTCGTGGCCGAGCTCGACCGCCGCTCCGGGCGGCTCGGCCTCGCCACCATGTGCGTCGGCGTCGGCCAGGGTGTCGCGATGGCGTTCGAACGCGTCGAGTGACGCCCCGCTGCGCGCCTCAGTGCAGCGCGCGCTTCTTCAGCAGCCGGGCACGGTCCGTCGACACCACCGTCACCTCCATCCCCTGGCCGGAGCGGTTGAGCCGCAGCGGCACCGGAACGCCGGCATGGCCGAGCGACCAGACGCCCCGATAGAGGCCGGCGAGGTTCGCGACCGCGCTCCCGGCGGCCGAGACGAGGACGTCTCCGACCTGGAGCCCCGCCTTGTCGGCCGGCCCGCCATCGGCGAGGCCGGCGACCACGACGTTGCCGTCGACCTCCGTCGCGTAGAGCCCGAGCCAGGGCCGGGCGGGCTCCTTCAGGCTCGCGCCGCTGAGAAGGCCGCCCAGCGCCTTCGAGAGGAGGTCGACCGGCACGATCATGTTCAGGTTCTGGTCGCGGTCGCGGTCCTGCTGGAGCTGCAGCGAGCCGATCCCGAGGAGCTCGCCCGTCCCGCCGATCAGGGCCGTTCCTCCCCAATGCGGATGTGCCGGGCTCGTGAAGATCGCCTCGTCCAGCAGGTACTCCCAGTAGCCGGCGAATTCCTGCTTGGCGACGATGCGGGCGGAAACGGAGCGCTGCCGCCCCCCTGCGCCCGCCACCACGACCCTGTCGCCGACCGTCGCCCGGGCCGAGGAGCCGAGCGGGAGGGGCGGCACGTCCACCCGGCCGAGGAGCTGGACGAGGCCGATCCCGCTCTCGGCATCGATCGCGATCACGTCTCCCTGCATCACGCGGCCGTCGTTCATCGTCAGCCAGACCGCCTCGGCCTCCATCACCAGGTAGCCGATGGTCGCGACAACCCCGTCCCGGCCGATCAGGACGGCGTTCCCGGCCCGCTCGGTCCCGAGCGTGTCGGCCGTGAAGGCGTCCTTGGGGACGGAGGCGCTGAGCGTCATCACGGCGCCGAGCGCGGCGTCGAGGTCGAAGGCGCAGTCCTCGGGCTTCGGTTGCGCGCCCTTCGGGATCTTCCATTGGCTGAGCGACATCAGGGCTTCCTCGTGCGCCGCGGCTCGACCGGCCTGGCGCTGCCTCCGGCGAGGGAACTGACGAGCCTGCGGTGCCGTTCCGTAACCCCGACAGGCTCTCCGACGGCTCGGCCGATGCGCAGCAAGAACAAGGTCCTCATCGTCGAGGACGAGCCCCTCCAGCGCATGCTGGCGACGGAGGTGCTGGCCGAGGCCGGCTACGAGTTCTACGAGGCGAGTTCGGGCGACGAGGCGGTCGCCATCCTCCTCGAGCATGCCGACGAGGTCTGCTTCCTGCTGACGGACGTGAACATGGAGGGCACGCTCGACGGCCTCGCCCTCGCAAGGCGCGTCTCCGTGAGCTGGCCCTGGATCTCCATCGTGGTCACCTCCGGACGGGAGAACCCGTCCCCGTCCGAGATGCCGCCGCAGGCGATCTTCACGCCGAAGCCCTGGCGCCAGGCGACGCTCCTGCAGCAGATCTCGGAGACCTGCCACAGCTCGCATTGACCGTCACTTCGGGACGAAGGTCCCGAGGCCGCGGAAGAGCTGGCCGATGAAGTTCGCCTCGTTGCCGCCCGCCTCCGTGCGGCGGGAGATGAAGTCGAACACCTTGCCGTCCTCCAGCCCGTACAGGGCGACGCGCTCGACCTTCAGCCCGGCGTTGAAGTACACGGCCGTGACGCGCTGGTCCGACACGCGCTCGCCGAGGAAGTGGAGCGTGCGGCTCTGCACCTGGCTGATGTAGTACCAGCTCCGGTTGCCGACGGTGGAGACGGTGGACGGGGTGCCCAGGATGGTCAGCACCTGCTCGGCCGCCATGCCGGGCTTCACCTGCGCGAGCGCCCGCTCGTCGACCACGTAGCCGTGGTGGATGTCCTCGCCGATCATGCAGCCGGACAGGATGGTGCTCGCGGCCGCCATCCCGGCCGCCAGGATAGCGATGCGTGTGCGCCGACGCGCCATGGGTCCCCCTCGATACGTGCCTGTCCGCCGCGGGCTGTCGCGTATCGGCCCGGCATGGCTTTGACAAGGCGAGCCGGTTGCGCGCGTATGCCGCCATGCTCACGCTGTGGAAGAAGCGCCGGGAGGCCGATCCCGTCGAAGGCCTGCACTCCCGCATCGTCGCTGCGTCGCGCCGGCCGGGCCTCTACGGGGAGGGCGGCCTGCCGGACGACGTGGAGGGCCGCTTCGAATCCCTCGTGCTGCACGCGACGCTGGTGCTCCGCCGGCTTCGCCGGCTCCCGCCCCCTGCCGACGACCTCGCCCAGGACCTCGTGGATGCGGTCTTCGCGCATCTCGAGATCGCCCTGCGGGAGATGGGCGTCGGCGATTTCGGCGTGCCGAAGCGGATGAAGAAGCTCGGCCAGGCCTTCTACGATCGGGCGGCCCGCTACGACCCCGTCATCGCGGCCGGAGACCGCGACGGGCTGGCCGGGATGATCGCCGGGAGGCTCGGCAGGCCGGCTGCGGCACTGGCCGGCACCGCCGCCTTCGTGCTCGCCTCCGAGCGGGAGCTGTCGGGCGCCGATCTCGACGCGGTGCTCGCCGGCCCCCCTTTCGCGGACGCCTCGGAGGCGCGCCCGTGACGCGGGAGGAAGCGGGGCCGCTGTCCCGCCCGTTCGCCGTGACGCGGCTGCCCGATCGGGGCGCCCACGTCGCCGTCGAGGCGAACGAGGCCGAGCGCGGGGCGCTGGCGGCCTATCTCGGGCTCGTCGCGATCGGCCGGCTGGTCGCCACCTTCAAGGTGCAGGGCAAGCCGGAGCGCATCCGCGTCACGGGGCGGGTGGAGGCCGCCGTGACCCAGACCTGCGTCGTCACCCTCGACGAATTCGAGGCGCCCGTGGCCGAGGACGTCCATGTCGAGTTTCGCGTGCCGGACGGGCGAGAGCGCCGCGTCCCGCCGCCGGGCGAGACGGAGGTCGCGACGGATATCGACGCGCCGG